>JBBIOC010000127.1:358-4845 GCA_037443585.1 Candidatus Omnitrophota bacterium | reverse complement strand
AATTTACCTATACAAAATGTCAAGGGTCAAATTCAGACAGCAACTTATGTCGGCCTGTAGGCCTCCATAAGTTGCGTCTTCATTTGATATGAATAGAAAAATATTCTGGCTCTATGCCTTGAGCAGCGCTGTCTACTTTACGCAAGGGTTTGAGGGCCTGCCTTCGCAGGGGTTATTCTATTATCTGAAAGAGACTCTTAGATTTTCACCTGAAAAGATTATGGTAATCTCAAGCATAACAACATTTGCCTGGCTGGTGAAACCCTTGATCGGATATCTTATAGACAATTTTTTTAATAAAAGGTTCTGGATTTTCATTGCACTTGTATTGGATATAATTTCGGTTCTATTTCTGGGTTTAAGGGCATTGCCACTCTTTATTCTTGTGGGTATATTGCTACTGAATTCTACAAATTCTGCTTTTAGGGATGTGGCAGTGGACGGGATTATGTGCGTGGAAGGCAAAAAACGCAATCTAACAGGGAAGATTCAAAGCGTCCAGTGGATATCTATTTCTATATCTGGACTTGCAATAGGGATTCTCGGCGGCATTATTGCAGAAAAATGGGGGTATCGGGTTGCTTTTCTGTGTCTGGTGCCTGTTTATATTTTAGTGGGGGTTTGTGCGTATTTTTATAGAGAAGAAGAGATGCATAATAAACCTTCTGCCAACCTATTTTCAGATTTGAAAAGATTATTTTCTGACAAGAGACTGCTCATTGTGGGACTATTTATATTTCTGTATAAATATTCACCTTCCTTCGGAACTCCGCTTTTCTTTATACAGAGGGATACATTTAGATGGGGCAAGATATGGATTGGGACATTGGGCACAATCAGTACTGTTTTTTCTATTATTGGTTCACTACTTTATTATAGATTCAGCCAGCGCATCAAGATAAAAAAATGGCTGTTCTTCTCTGTATTCTTAGGAGCTATAACTACGTTGAGCTACCTTTATTACACACCTGTTACCGCTGTTATTTATGACGTATTATATAGCTTCATCGGGATGTTTATTTTTTTGATGGTTATGGACTTTATGGCAAGAAATACCACAAAGGGCTTTGAGGCTACTTCATTCGCATTATTGTGCAGCATAAGTAATCTTGCCCTCGTGTCAAGCAATCTCTCTGGCGCATTTCTATTATCTAAAGTAGGTTTGAAAGCTCTTATAGTTCTATCGTCGCTGACCAGTTTTTTATGCCTTTTCTTAATTAATAGATTAGAAGAGGCTTGAGAAGTTTTTTGCTCTATTTGTAATTTTGAACTAATTGTAGTATAATGAAAAAACCATGAAAGACTTGCTTACGTTCATAATGGCAGGCGGGAGAGGTGAACGGCTTTATCCGTTCACGCGGGACCGCGCAAAACCCGCTGTGCCCTTTGGCGGCATTTATAGGATTATTGACTTTACGCTGAGCAATTGCATTAATTCAGGCATAAGAAAGATACACGTGTTAACCCAGTATAAGTTTCATTCCCTTGCTAAGCACATTATAATGGGATGGAACATATTTGATGGCGAGCTGGGAGAGTATATTAATATCCTGCCTGCTCAGCAGAGGGTTGATGAGCACTGGTATCAAGGCACAGCAGACTCCATTTATCAGAATATCTATACCATTGAGAACGAAAAACCAAAATACGTGCTGATATTAGCAGGCGACCATATATATAAGATGAATTATGCTGAGATGTTAGAATTTCATATTACTAAAGATGCTGAACTTACCATCAGTGTTGTTGAGATGGAAAAAGAGCGGTCAAAGGAATTGGGTGTTTGTGAGGCGGATAAAGAAAATCGACTTAGAGGTTTTGCAGAGAAGACAAAAGTTCCAAAGACTATCCCAGGAGACCCAGCCAGAGTCTATGCCTCTATGGGGATTTATATATTTAATACAGAGGTCTTAGAAGAAGTCTTGCATGAAGATTACAAAAAGAGGGACTCTACACATGATTTTGCCAGAAATATAATCCCCGGGATGATAAAAAAATATAAAGTCTATGTGTATAATTTTAAGGATGAAAACAAAAAAGAGGCTAAGTACTGGCGTGATATAGGAAGCATTGATGCCTACTATGAAGCGAATATGGACCTCGTTCAGGTTACACCTGTTTTTAATCTCTATGACAAAGAGTGGCCTATAAGGACATATCATGAGCAATCTCCACCGGCAAAGTTTGTCTTCGCGCAGGAAGAGAATGGCGGCAGGCTTGGGGTTGCTATGGATTCTTTGATTGCAGAAGGGTGTATAATAAGTGGTGGTCGTGTTCAAAGGAGCCTTCTCGCACCAAACGTCAGAATAAACAGCTACTCTGAGATTTTGGATTCTGTTTTGATGGAAGGGGTAAATGTGGGCAGGTATGCAAGGTTGAGACGGGCAATAATAGATAAAGATGTCGATATCCCACCAAAAACAGAGATCGGGTATGATTTGAAGGCTGATAGGAAGAGATTTACAGTTACAGAATCAGGGATTGTTGTAGTGGCGAAAGGGACGGTGATATAGAAAAAGATGGAAAAATTAAGATTAGGTAACAAAGAATTTAGCTCCAGATTAATTTTAGGCACAGGCAAGTATGCCAATTTCAAGATAATGCAGGAGGCATTAGAGGCCTCTGGGACTGAGATAGTTACAGTCGCTGTGCGCAGAGTAAATCTGGATGACAGAACCAAGGAGTCGCTTCTGGATTATATAGATAGAAAAAGATATACAATATTGCCAAATACAGCGGGTTGTTACACAGTAGAAGAGGCAGTCAGGACTGCAAGGCTGGGTAAAGAAGCGGGACTGTCTGATATGGTTAAATTAGAAGTAATAGGCGACCAAAAGACACTAATGCCTGATACACAGGCCCTTCTTGAGGCTACAAAGATTTTAGTAAGAGAAGGTTTTTTGGTGATGCCATATACAAACGATGACCCAGTGGCTGCAAAAAAATTAGAGGATGCAGGAGCCGTATGCGTTATGCCGCTTGCAGCACCAATTGGCTCTGGCCAAGGCATTTTGAACTGGCTTAATATAAGATTAACCCTTGAGGCTGTAAAGATACCAGTAATTGTAGATGCGGGCGTTGGAACTGCTTCGGATGCAGCTGTAGCAATGGAATTAGGGGTAGATGGTGTGCTTATGAATACAGGGGTAGCCTGCGCTAAAGACCCTATCAAGATGGCAATGGCTATGAGATTGGCTGTAGAATCAGGAAGGCTTGCGTATGAGGCAGGCAGGATTCCAAAGAAATTATATGCACAGGCCTCTAGTCCTGTTGAAGGAAAGATAGAATGATAAGAAAAGCTCATTTAGATGATATCAAGGTCATACAGCATATTATAAATTTTTATGCAAAGCAGGACAGGATGCTGCCTAGACCATTAAACGAGCTATATGAGAATATAAGGGACTTTTTTGTCTATGAGGAAGAAGGGAGGATTTTAGGTTGTTCTGCCCTGCATATTGCCTGGGAGGACTTAGCTGAGGTTAAGTCTCTGGCAGTGGAAGAGGCTGAACAGAATAAAGGCATAGGCTCTCAGCTTCTTTCAGCCTGTCTTGAGGAGGCAAAGAGGCTCAAGGCCAAAAGGGTATTTGTCCTTACATATATCCCTGATTTCTTCAAGAAATTTGGATTTAGGGAGATAGAGCATTCTGAATTACCACATAAGATATGGAATGAATGCATACGTTGCGTTAAATTTCCAGACTGCGATGAGAATGCGCTGGTGATTGACCTGTAAAATGTCCTATACAATTACCGAAAAGATTCTATTAGCACATATTGATAAAAAAGAGATTGCCCCTGGCCAATTCATATACGCAAAGATTGATCTGGCATTAGGAAACGATATCACTGCACCATTAGCTATAGAGGAGTTTGAAAAATCTGGCGCAAAGAAAGTCTTTGACAGGAATAAGATTGCCCTGGTGCCAGACCACTTTGTGCCAGCAAAGGACATAAAGAGTGCCCAGCAGTGTAAGGTTTTAAGGGAATTTGCCCATAAATATAGAATCAAACATTTCTATGAAGTCGGTTGCATGGGCATAGAACATGTACTTTTACCTGAGCTTGGGTTGGTCAGGCCAGGGGATTTGATAATTGGCGCAGATTCTCATACCTGCACTTATGGAGCGATTGGCGCATTTTCAACAGGCGTGGGGAGCACTGATCTGGCTGCAGCATTTATAACTGGTCGCATCTGGCTTAAGGTTCCTGAATCAATGAAAATTATATATTATGGAAGATTAAAAAGATGGGTATCAGGCAAAGATATTATTCTTTGGACAATAGGGGATATTGGTGTTGAAGGGGCCTCATATAAAGCAATGGAGTTCTGCGGAAAGGCAATAGAGAGACTTTCTATTGATGACCGCTTTACTATCTGTAATATGGCAATTGAGGCGGGCGCGAAGTCAGGGATTGTGGAGACGGATAAAAAGACGTTAGAATACATCTCAAGGGTCAAGGGTCAAGGGTCAAGGGTCAAGGGT
>JBBIOC010000127.1:0-317 GCA_037443585.1 Candidatus Omnitrophota bacterium | reverse complement strand
AGCGATAAGGGTGCGAAATATTGTACAGTGAAGGAGTATGATGTCAGCAAATTGGAACCTCAGGTTGCTGCGCCACATTTGCCAAGCAATACAAAACCAGTCAGTAAATTTAGAGATGTAAAGATTGACCAGGTGGTTATTGGTTCCTGCACAAACGGCAGGCTTTCTGATTTGAGGATTGCTGCGAGTATCTTAAAAAATAGGAAGGTGTGCTCAAATGTCAGACTTCTAATATTTCCTGCAACGCAGAGGATTTATTTAGAGGCCTTGAAAGAAGGACTTATAGATATCTTTATAAAGGCAGGAGGAGCGGTTTC
>JBBIOC010000126.1:0-5001 GCA_037443585.1 Candidatus Omnitrophota bacterium | reverse complement strand
TCATTAAAGTAGATATATCTCTCTTTTGTTTCCCAAGTTCAAATTGATTTTGACCTTTTCCTTTTGTTGCTGCCATACCATATTTAAACCACAAAGACTTTGTACTTTCTCTATATCCATCTGGCAAATGTTCCCAATTTACCCACGGAGGATTTCCAGCGATATAATCAAACTCACCAACAAAAAGTGGAGCAAAGGCATTTTTGATGATTCTTGCCCAGATACCATTTATTCCTTGCCTTTCAAGATTAAGTAATTTCTCGTATAAGCTATAGGTTACTTCAATATCTTTCTCATCCTGTTTTAGATTCAATGGTAGTTTTTGGCAGAGTTTTTCAATGAATTGTTCTTTTGTGTAGGAGAGTTTGACTCCTTCTTCAAGGAAGTTTGAAAGAATATCTATATACTGGGCTTGAATCAAGCTTTTTGGAATGAAAAAAGGACCTACAGCGGTATTGAATTTAACTATATTTTCACTAAATAAATCCTTTCCTTCCCGAGGAGTCAAAATAGAGTCACAAAGATAAACTGGTATATTTATCTCACCCTTTCGGTAAGCAAGTAAATTTCCCAAGGCTAAAAGATAGTTCGTCCTTGCAGAAATGATAGCCAAGGGATTCAGATCAAAACCTACAACATTAGAGAGAATTTTTTCAAGTAATGTAGTTTCTAAAACAGCGGGCTTCCAACCATATTCACGGATTCTTTTTATAGCAATAACAAGGAATGTTCCTGAACCACAGGTAGGGTCAAGTAAGCGTTTATCTGGATTTCCTTCAAACCTACCCCCTTCTAACATATTTAATAACCTTTCGGCTAACCAATCAGGGGTATAGTATTCTCCTAAGTTATGTCTTAATTCTCTTGGCATAAGTTGCTGGTAGAGTTTTTTAAGAAGGTCACGGGTAGTACCAGGGTCAACATCAAGGGTAATCAGAGAATAATTGGCAAGGGTGGAGATAAGTAATTTTAGTGATTGGTAAATATCATCATTCCAGACATCAAGATACCAGCTGAAAAAATCTCCTTCTATAAAGTTGCTGATACCAAGTTCTTTAAATATTCCACCATCTTCAATCCTTTTTAAATAAGCTTTAAGCTCATTGGCTTTAAATGTTGTAGCTTGTTTTAAGTCTGTTCCAAGTTTAGGCATTGCGTAGTATTGTACAACTTGGACAGCAAGGAGTTTAATAAAGGTAGCATAGTAGGTATGAAGGCAGAAAAAGAAAGGGAAAGATTGAAGAGGCTTTTGGGTTATGCCAAAATTTCGTGCAAATGATCCTACCCTTAATTTTGATGTTTCTTCATAATCGCATACTTCGCTGAATTGCAATGACCATTGTTCAAATAGGGTCTTGACCTTAGGATTGTCTGTATAGGTTAAGGCTTTGAAAAGGGAACTTATGACCTTTCTGGAAACTACTGTATTTTCTCCAAAGTCTCTTACGAGATTTTCAGGAATAAGGGCTAATTCACTGGAAAGAGAAAATAATAATTTTAAAAAATGCTCTGTAGTGTGATCATCTACCTTTAATGGGGGTTCAATGTGCCATATACCTTCTTTTTTACGCACAAAAATAAAATACGAACCATCAAGGACAACCCCTGCAAGCCGTTCAGGTCTGTGTCGCTCCCTTCTAACAAGACCTTCTATATAACTCTTTAATTGATTAATGGCATGCTGATTTGTTCTAAAGCTATTATTCTCTCTTAAACTTCTTGGAGGTTCGTATTCAATAACTAAACGATTATAAACAGCATCTGCCCTTCCATTTATAAGGGTGTATTCTTCTCTTGCATGAAGGTCTAACCCTACCTTAGAGGCTACATCCTCAAGCAGGAGAGCAATCTTGGTTCTAAATTCAGCCTCATTATTTGATACTTGGGAAGCCTTCTGAATCTCCTGTGTAAAATGAGGTACCTTTGATTTTAATTCTCTCTCAATCTCTCTCATTTAAAATTCCTGTTGTTTAAAAGCAGGTTTTGGAAAGATTATCTTTACTGGCTCTCGGTAGACTGCATGAGATAAAAGTAATTCCCCTTTAGAAAGCCTTGCTAGATTGGATTTAATTTCGTTATCTAAGAATCTATAATCCGGCTGATTAAGTTCAGTGGAACCACTACGTCCTATTATTTTAGTAGCACAATTACCAGCAACCCTCTCGTGAACGGCACTCATAAATTGTTGAGCAGAAATAAGGACAACACCAAGAGAGCGACCGCGCTCAGCAATTTCAAGGACTAATTCCGTAAGAGGCGAAGGACGAGAACCTGCTGGAGCATATTTGTTCAATTCATCTACAAAAAATATTACTTTATCAGGGATAGGTTCGGTTCTATCTTCAGGTGGTTCAGCCTTTAGGGAATACACAGATTTTAACAAATCGCCAAATACTAACATTTGTTCATGCTCGTAAAGCCGAGCAATATCTACCACATACACATTGCCTCCTTTAATTTTGAGCATCTCTTCACTAAGTGATTTTTCACGAGAAGCTCTTGTATCAACGAAGATTCCTGACTGACCTACCTTGACCATTCGTCTCATATGTCTTCTGAACACACCTATTGATGAACCCCTGATTCCTCGCCATTCCTTAACTGCGGCACGGGTTTCAGGGTCAAATAGGGGTTTGCCGCTTAATAGATTCGTCCAGCTATGAACATTTCTAAAATCTGACTCATCATTTCTAATCCCTTCTTTAATCTCGCTTATGATTGATTCCAAGGTAAAATAGGCATCTGGTATCTGAGCGAACAATAAATCAAGTTTATCAGCTGTTGATTCAAGGTCATAGGCAAATTGGGTGTGAATTATGTCCGGTAAGAAGCTATTTGCTCTTTGCCCATCTCTTCCTCTGGGAAGATAATAATGAATTTTATCAGAAGGGAAGGCTTGCGGAGTTAAACTAAGGGCCTCCCACATCTCCATCTCGGAAACTGTGAAATCTTGCTCTCTCCTCTGATCTATCTGAAGTAAATCCCCATGTTTAACATTGAGAATAACTATGGCTAACTTCTTCATCTCTTCTTCCGGTGTTTTCTGCAAGATAGATTGAATAAGGAACATGGCGTAAGATGTCTTTGTTGCCAAACCGCTTATTCCTGATATGTTTATATGAGCAGATTCTGGCCCAAGTACATAACGGCGATCGATGTAAGCAACAGCACAGGCGCCATTACTCATTTTAATAAGTCCTGCAGGGATTCTATTTTGTGGTTCCATAGTATCTATGCCAAGGGCAATTTGAATACCTTCTTCGTTAGCAAATTTAACTACTTTTTCACTAGAGACAGGCATATAGATATCCTTATCATTACTTAATACATTTACATGAGCCACATTTGTTCCTTGCCGGGGTGTATTTGGGTCCTCTGTCAATTCACCAAAATTGCTTGAGATAAAATTTGCAAGATGTGTTGGAGAATCTGTCCTATGTTCCAGAATAGTAACCAATCCGAAAGTCTTACTTTTTCCTTCATGGCTAACCTGCTCAACCTCAACTATATCAAAGGGGTTAACTATAATTTTTGGAGCAAGCCAGAAAGTAAACTTGTCGGATGTATTAGGGTCTCTGTCTGTAGCAGAGGTTTTACCAACCTCTTCAATATCTTTTTTTTCGTTCATAATACACCTCCAATTTGTGGCTTTGGCCATTTAATGCAGCCCATTAAAACATCTCTTGAGAAAAATCTATTTTTAATCACCTGCTCAGCAATATGGATAGGATAGAGTAAACAATGCCATCTTCGGTCTAAACCATAAGGGGTTACGTTTCTTTCAGCTACTAGTGCAGAAGAAATAAGGTCAGCAAGCTCTGAAGAAACAGGCTTTTTATCTGGACGAGGGAGTTCAACTTTTATTACTCCCATAAGGGGATAGTCTAGTTCTTTTTGCTCTCTTAATCTAACATACCAGAATGCTACCTGTCCTTCATAAGCACTGAAAGCCACGGTTCTATAAGCATGAGGAAGACCAGCGAGAATATTTGTAATGTCTCTTGATTTTAGCTTCCCTCCTCTTCCAAAGTAAAATTGTGGATTTTTGCTAAAGGATTTAGCAACCCCTATAAGGTACGGAGCCTGAATAAAACTGGTAAGTTTAACAGCTCCATCGAGAATTAACCAATTATTTTCATTACGTATTTCATCTGTCGCAGAGATAATTTCTACTTCTGTTCTGTGCATCTCATGGCGTGCTTTAGCTCCTGCCTTATCTCTTGGGTCTTTCTTTGTATCGGTCAAGATATCAGACAATGTAAAATCAACTACTTCAAGCCATTCAGGCTTATCAATTTTTCGAATACGGTCCCATAAAGTGTCTGAAATACCTTGATTTTGTTTCGGTAATAGCAAGAGGATTCGTTGTTTATGGGCTAATACTGTTAATTGACCATCACCTTCTCTTTTGACAACAGTTGAGCCGATCTGCGCTAACTCTATAGGAAATGACCTTGTCCCCTCTATTCCTGTGCCTAGAAAATAGGTTCGGATACTTCCATCTATAAAAAATTGAAAAAGATGGTTTTGGGTTCTCAGAAGAGGTGGTGTGCTTCGGTAGATATTTTGTGGATTGGGTTCTGGAGTTTCAGCAAAAGCACTTACATTCTCAACATCTTTATTTATGACAATATCCTCTATTTCCTCTTGATCAGGATGCTGCAATTCTTCAACTGCTCCACCAGTAGCAGGAAGTATTTTTATCTCCCTCCCCAAAATCTCTAATAAAGGTGTAATTGAGCTTAAAGGATTAGGCATTTCTATTTCCTTTCTTTGAAGAAGGTTTAATATTTCGCAATACTCTTTCAAGCGATTCTTCACTTACCATTTATCAATTATATCTTTTTTAAACCGCCACTGACCAGTGATTTTTAGTTTTCATTAAAATAATAGCTTATAATACCTTGTAGCCTTATGTCTATTCAAACCTTTTCTTTAATCAAAGACCATGTTTTTGGGAATTTTTCAGGGTGTGTATGGGGGATAAACATAGAGGCAATG
>JBBIOC010000125.1:0-5002 GCA_037443585.1 Candidatus Omnitrophota bacterium | reverse complement strand
GTTAGGCCTTTATGCTTGAACTACACCTTTTGTTCATATTTATGATTTTAGGCGCAGTGATTGCAGTTGAGATAAAAGACCTGCTTTCAAGTGTTGTGGCAGTGGGTGCTGTTGGATTAGGGCTTTCTTTAGCATTCTTATTGCTAAAGGCCCCTGATTTAGCAATTACACAATTGGTCGTAGAACTCTTGTGCCTTATAATTTTAATACGCGCCACAATAAAAAAAGACCTACCCTTTTCAACAAGCGGGAGGTGGCTTTTTAATACTATTGCCACTATTTGTTTTATTGCTATATTTTTGTTCTTTGCATATCTTGCTCTAAAGGAGCTACCTGATTTTGGAGAACCATTGATTCGGGTGGCAGGAAATTACTTAGAAGATGGTTTAAAGAAGACAGGCGCAGCCAATTTAGTTGCTGCAATAATATTGGACTTTCGTGCCTATGATACATTAGGGGAGGCAACGGTTTTATTTACTGCTGTGATGGGTGTTCTGGCAGTATTGAGAAAAGTAGGAAGGGTCAAAGATGAGAAGTGATGAAAAAGGCATGAGCCTGATTGTTAAGACCATCACACGGCTTACAGTTGGACTTATTTTATTATATGGGATTTATATTGTCTTGCATGGTCATATCTCACCCGGCGGCGGTTTTGCAGGCGGTGTAATAATTGCCTTGTCTTTCATACATCTCATGCTCGCCTTTGGCAAGGATTATGCCTTAAAAAAATTAGATGAGGCAAAGGCCTCAATCTTGGAGAGCTTAGGCGGTATTATGTTTTTATCTGTGGCTATATTAGGTTTTATTGGCGGTTCGTTCTTCCTCAATTTCTTTTTAAAGAAGGGTGAGAGCTTTAGACTTTTTAGCGCAGGTATTATCCCTTTATGTAATATTGCTATTTCTTTGAAAGTAGGGGCAGGGTTATTTTTGATATTTTGGGCCTTGATAGTTTTATATAAGGTAGAGAGATGAGTATATATTTTTTATGTCTGGTTTTATTCTGCATTGGGCTTTACTGCGTATTAAGGAAGAGAAATCTGATTAAGATTATCATTGGTCTGGGCATTATTGAATATGCAGTAAATCTCTTCTTTGTGCTTGTGGGTTATCGCTTTGGGGGCCGCGCACCTATTTTAGCAAAAGACCAAGCTGTCTTGAATATGGTAGACCCTCTACCCCAGGCCCTGGTCTTAACAGCCATTGTAATAGGCCTTGCAGTAACTGCATTGCTTGTGGCAATTGCGATTCGTCTCTATGAAAGATACGGCACCTTTGATATTACGAAAATAAGGAACTTGAGAGGTTAACCTTTGTTCAACCTACGCGGTTGACCAAATGTTCAACCGCGTAGGTTGATTTGGTTGGTTATGAATATAATACCGTTCTTCGTTATATTGCCTTTGGGCTGTGCATTCTTGATTTCCTTATTTGGAAAGAGGATAAAAAATTTTAGTGACATCTTGGCTACCCTTGTGAGTATCTTTCTATTTTCATTATCTCTATATTCCATATTTTTAGTCAAGGGCTTTAAGATTCTTGTTTATAAAGTCGGGGGCTGGGTGCCACCAATCGGTATCTGTATGGTCTTAGACGGTTTAACCTCATTTATGCTTGTAACTGTAAACCTGGTAAGTCTTTTAGTGGTAATCTATTCTTTAAGTTACATCGAAAGATACACAGAGAAATTCCGATTCTTCACACTTTTTATGCTGATGCTTGCAGGGATGAACGGGATAATTGTCACAGGCGATTTATTCAATCTCTTTGTATTCTTGGAGATTGCTTCAATTGCAAGCTATGCACTGGTCGCCTTTGGCACAGAGGCTGAAGAATTAGAGGCCTCTTTTAAATATGCTGTTATGGGCTCAGTTGCCTCAAGTTTCATACTTTTAGGGATTGCGCTCCTTTATTCTTATACATCTACCTTGAATATGGCTGATATAGCAAATACCTTGGCGCAGAAGGCTTCTGGTAAACTCCTCAGTTTTATCAGCGTCCTATTTTTAATGGGTTTTGGCCTAAAGGCAGCGCTTGTGCCATTTCATGCGTGGCTCCCTGATGCGCATCCTTCAGCGCCTGCACCGATTTCTGCAATGCTTTCAGGTGTATTTATAAAGGTCTTGGGCATATATGCCTTGTCAAGGATTCTATTTAATATATTTGGTCCTATAATGCCTGTTTTAAATATTCTGATTGTCCTAGGTATTCTATCAATGGTTGTGGGTGGTCTTTTAGCAATTGGTCAGACAGATATAAAACGGCTCTTTGCCTATTCCAGTATAAGTCAGATAGGGTATATATTTTTGAGTTTAGGCATTGCAACGCCTTTAGCTTTTCTGGCAGGGCTCTTTCATCTCTTTAATCACAGCATATTTAAGAGCCTTTTATTTTTAAATTCAGGGGCAATAGAATATTCAACTGGGACAAGGGATTTGAGGAAGATGGGGGGGCTTATATCTAAGATGAGCTTGACTGCAAATACTAATATTATTGGTTCTATGAGCATATCTGGTATGCCTCCTCTAAATGGCTTCTGGAGTAAGTTATTGATTGTCCTTGCCTGTGTTCAATCAGGCCATTTTATTCTGGCAATAATTTCAGTATTGGTGAGTATCCTGACATTGGCATATTATCTAAAGGTCTTAAAAGGAGTCTTGTTTGGAGCAGAGAATATAGAGACCCCTGTCAAAAGGATTACTTTTCAGATGCAGTTTTCAATGGCTATCTTAGCGCTGATTTGTATTATTGGAGGGCTGGTCTTGATTCCCAATCTTTCGAATCTGTTCCTTAAACCAGCGGCTGATGTTTTATTATTAGGCAAGGGATATGCAAAGGCTATATTTGGTGCTGTGCAATGAAGAGTAAGACAATTCTTTTTTTACTCGGGTTTCTGGTCTGGCTGTTTTTATCCTGGCCACCTGATATCCAGCACCTGTTAGTTGGCATCCTTGTGGCAGGCTTTGTTTCTATTTTAACAGGGGATATGTTTGTCCGGAGGCCGCATGTATTTGCACACATAACGAGATACCTCTGGTTTTTATATTATGTGCCGATATTCTTGTGGGAATGCTTTAAGGCGAATTTAGATGTTGCATACAGGGTAGGCCATCCTGACCTCCCCATAAATCCAGGGATTGTCAAGGTAAAGACCACCTTAAAATCAGATACAGGTCTTACATTTCTGGCAAATTCTATTACATTGACCCCGGGGACCTTTAGTATAGATATTGATAAGGAGAATGGATTTTTATATATACACTGGATTTGGGTAAAGGATAAGGATGTTGAAAACGCCACAAGAATAATAGTAGAAAAGTTTGAGAGGATTTTGAAGAGGGTATTTGAATAGAATTCTAAAAAATTTTTTAACGCGGATTTTCGCAGATTGCACGCGGATATACGCAGATTTATTGAGAAATGTAAGATGAGAAGGATTCGCTGGCTTATAGGTTTGATGTTAATTGTTGTGATTTTAGCTATAGGAGTTTTTTATGAGTTTCCATCAGCATTGAAATGGCAGTCGGAAATTCTCAGCCGGTGCTTCTTTGTTCTTTTATTCTGCTTTTTATTCTGCATCTATCGTGTATTGCGAGGCCCAACGCCAGCAGACAGAGCAGTTGCAATAGATATACTCGGGATACTGATTGTTGGTTTCTGTGCAATCTTAAGCCTGCCCACTGGAAGGGACTGGTATATTGATATTGGGATTGCCTGGGCTCTTCAGAGTTTTATAGGCACAATAGCCCTTGCAAAGTATCTGGAGGGAAGGTCTTTTGATGCGTGAACAACTAGGTATGATATTTATAATAGTTGGGCTTTTATTTGACTTCTTTGGCTGTCTGGGGCTGGTTAGGCTTCCTGACGTATATAACCGCCTTCAGGCCTCTACAAAGTGCGTTACTTTAGGAACCTGCGGTATTTTATTTGGACTATTTTTATTCCGTGGTTTTACTGCTACTGGTATAAAGGCACTTCTCTGTATTATATTTATAATATTGACCTCACCTGTCTCAGCCCATGCATTAGGCAGAGGCGCGCATATTTCTGGCGTGAGGTTGTGGGAGAAGAGCGTGTGCGATAGGTATGAAGAAGATGCGCTACCCAAAGATACGTGAATTAGGCGAGGCTATAAGGGCCTTGATAAAAGGGCCTTATACAAATAGGTTTCCTTACAAGCCGCACGAACCTTTTAAAAATTTCCGCGGCAAGCCTGAGTATTTTGAAAAGTCTTGCGTTGGATGTAAGGCGTGTGCTGAGGTCTGTCCTACAGGGTGCATAGAGATAAAGGATATTCTGGATTCAGCGCCTCCAATTAGAAGATTAGAGCTTCATTATGATAGCTGTATATTCTGTGGTCAGTGCCAGGCAAGCTGCATCACTGGCGAAGGCATAAAACTTTCAAATAAGTTTGACCTCGCTTTATTTGACAGAAAAGAGGCAATAGAATCTGTTCAGAAGGAACTCTTGCTTTGTGAAGGTTGTGGAAATTTAGTAGGTGCAAAAGACCATCTTCTCTGGATTTATGAAAGACTTGGAGAACTTGCTTTTTCAAATCCTACCGCATATATCTCTGCTCTAAAGAATCTCTCTTTAGCTTATGAAGAGGTTTCGCCTGTCCATCAATTGACCCGCCAGGACCGTTTAAAGATTCTCTGCCATAAATGTCGTAGAGAGATTACCCTGGATGGCTAAATTAGAAAGTCTAAAAGCTAAATTAAAAGGCAGGGTAGTTATACTTTGTTTAGGCAACTCCAAATGCGGAGATGATGGAGTCGGTCCTGAGGTAGCAAAGAGGCTTTCCAAGGTTAAAGATTATATAATCATAGATGGAGGGATGGTTCCGGAGAACTTTTTAGAACCCATTATCAAATTAAAGCCAGATATTTTGATAATCATTGATGCAGTGCGTTTTGAAGGGTCGCCTGGAGAGATAAAGGTCTTCAAAGCTGAAGACCTCATTTCAGGCAGGGTCTCAACACACGATATGTCCCCTCGATTATTT
>JBBIOC010000124.1:0-5013 GCA_037443585.1 Candidatus Omnitrophota bacterium | reverse complement strand
TGTGAAAGTCTAAGGTCATGTATGGCTATCTCCATTGACTTTGTTATCTTAGGCGCATCTGTGTATTTAAACTCAATAGCCCAGTTTCTGCCTTTATGTTGCCAAAATAAGTCTACCTCTGCCCCTGTATGTGTGCTCCAAAAATATATCTCCTCGTCTCTTTTGCCTATATTCCGAGAAGCACACTCCAAAGCAAACCCCTCCCATGATGCACCAAGTTTATTGTGCAATAAAAGCTGATGTGTATTCTCTATTGATATCAGGCAATGAAAAATACCTGGGTCCCTTATGTAGATTTTTGGCCTTTTAACTAATCGTTTTCCTATATTAATATACCAAGGTTGAATTACCCGCACCATAAATGTTGCTGACAAGATATCAATATATTTTCTTACAGTTACATCTGAAATCCCAAATGAACGGCCTAATTCTGAGAAATTTACTATCTGGCCATGATAATGGCTAAGCATTGTCCAGAATCTTCTTAATGTATTAGAAGGGATGGTAATGCCCAATTGAGGAATATCTCTTTCAAGAAAAGTGGTGATATAATTCTCGCGCCATATAAAACTAACTTTCTCTGATACCCCTAAATACGCCCTTGGGAAAGTGCCTCTTATCCATAATCTATTAATATTAGAGACACCTACATCCGAAATTCTGAATCCTCCTAAATTATAATATGCTATCCTTCCAGCTAAACTCTCAGAACTCTGCTTCATCAGGTCTCCGGAAGCGCTGCCAAGTATAAGATATTTCTGTTGCGCTTTATTATCAACAAGATAGCGCATCAGTGGGAAGAGGTTGGGCTTGCGCTGTATCTCATCAATAACAATTAATCCTTTAAGTTCTTCAAGAGCTAATTGCGGCTGCTCCAATCTCGCAAGGTCCCTCGGGTTTTCTAAATCAAAATAATGCTGGTGAGGTATCTGCCTGGATAAAAAAGTCTTTCCGACTTGCCTTGGTCCGAGTATCGCCGTTACAGGAAAGTTATGAATCAGTCTTTTGATATGCCCTATATCAGTCTTTCTTTTAATAAGCTTGCCCACGCTAATAAGTATATCATCTTTCATTGAAAAGTCAAATTAATAATTAGAAATTTCAGGGTCTCTCTTTTATGTAATAAATCTCAAATAATTATCCCTGGTTATTATGTTATACTCTGAGCCCTTATATGTCTCAAGCCATTCCTTAGGCACCTTGCCTTTCTTGCCCGACCATTTTACCTCATATCCATGCGGTATTCCCCCGGACTCTTCAATTAAATCTATTTCTTTGCGGTCATATGTTCTCCAAAAATAATTATTTGCCTGCATTTGCAAATACTCCTGCCTCTTTAACCTTTCAGCGATAACATAATTTTCCCACAACGGACCTACGTCATCACGCATGGACAATAGATTAAAATTATTAATCAATGCGTTTCTTATACCGGTATCATAAAAATAATATCTTGAATTCTTTGATATCTCTTTGCGCAGATTACGGCTAAACCCTCTCAAGCTAAAAATAACAAAGCTTTTCTCCAATAGGTCCAAATATCTCTCTACAGTATTCTTATTCATACCTAATTGCCTGCCGAGTTCATTATGCGAAACTTCCTTACCTACCTGAAACACCAATAATTGCAACAACCTAACTATTTTATCCGAATGCCTCATGTCGTTAAGCTCTAATATATCTTTACAAAGATACGAGTTTACAATCTCTTTAAGATATAACACCTTTTGTGAAATGTCACTATTTATAATAACTTCTGGATAAGAACCATATATAAGCCGTTGCTCTAACCTGGCGTCTGTTTCAGCCCTTGTTTCAATCTTTGCCAGTTCCAATTGTGCCAAAGGAAACAATATTAATGTATATTTCCTGCCAGTGAGAGGTTCACCTGTCTGCCGGGCTAAATCAAAAGATGAAGAGCCGGTTGCAACAATCTTTATCTCAGGGATATTGTCTAATACTATTTTGATATTCAACCCTATATTTTTTATTCTCTGCGCTTCATCTATAATCAGGAGCTTATTCCTTCCGACAAAACTTTTTAATTTTTCAATAGACTGACTGCTTAAATAATCCTGCACTGTTATATCCTCACCATTAACAAATAAATACTCTTCTTTAACATCCTTTAACATCTGGTATAATAAAGTGGTCTTACCACACCTTCTTGGGCCGTAAATAATAACAGCTTTCTGAGGAGAGATTATTCTTTTAATGTTTTCCAATTGCTTCTGTGGTATATACATAAACTAACCAAATTTAATATAATTTAGTCTATTAACTAACTAAATTATATATTAATATTTCCAAAAAGTCAAGGGTTCCTATCAAAAATATTACCCTGAATTTTTAATATGTCAAGTTAAATATTGAGGGAAATAGAGGCTCATACGCCGCCAACCCTTTTGCGGAAGGCATCGTAATTAGCTTGAATATGTTCGGTAACCTTGACGCTCACAGGTATGTCTATAATATTGAGAGGCTCTCCAGAGAATAGACGACTACCTAAATAAGTTTCTGTGAAAGCTCTATCTTGGGGACGTTTTTCATATTCAACCCTTATCCCTAATCTATAAAGGAGTAAGAAAAAAGACCTCTGCTAGTTCAAAACCTCGCCTTCTTGTAACGCAGCAAATTGAAGTAGTTGTATATCTTCTGGTAGAGCTGCGGGCATACTATCCTTAAAGCCAAGCAAGATGCCCTGTTTTTCTTTTAAACTTTTGGATAATTCCCCAATCCTCAATCTTCCCGGGCAGAATAGTTTTGTTTTTATCGATATATAAACATGTTCCTGTATTCTCACAGTATATATGGCTGACCAGATGAACCTATAGAGATTTCTATATCAAATCCTTCTTTCTTCAGTTTTTCTAAACCTGCTTTAAACTCATATCTAACTATTTCTATATCGCTCATTTCCCGGAGTCTAAATGCAATCTCTACTATTAGAGCAATAGCTTCTCTACTATTATCGTCCATATTGAAAATCAAAGGGTTTCTTAAGGAATTTTTTTGTTCTTGAGGTGAGGAGTAGGCAAGATTCTCACTCAAAAACACCCCTATTATTATCAATATTAACGCTAAATTAATTTTCTTACTCATCTTCTTTAAATTATGTGCTAAATTTCTTTAAAAAGTCTTTTATTTCCTAAAACAAAAAAAGCCACTTCCCATGGCATTGTTAAAAATAAGCTATTTTCGTTTTTTATAATTATACACTATATCCAAATAAAAGGCAAATTTTATTCTAATAACTTCTTGACTTCTTTTAGTATCACTTCTGTATCCTGGATATGGCCCATTCCTTCAGTCCCACAGGAGAGTCTGCCTTTAATAGGACCGATAAAATGATAGCCTAAGTTTTTTAATTTTTTAATATTTTCCTGCACAATCTTATTTTTATACATATTCTCATTCATTGCAGGGGCGAATAAAACAGGGGCTTTTGTGGCGCATACCGTACAGGTAAGCATATCGTCGCACAGACCGGTTGCAATCTTGGCTATTATATTTGCAGTGGCAGGTGCAATCAGGATTAGGTCTGCCTTATCTGCTAAAGAGATATGCTCTGAGCTCCATTCCTCAGCCGTAGTAAACATTCCCTCTATGACCTTTCTTCCTGAGAGGGCCTGAAATGAAAGGGGCCTGACAAACTCCTTTGCATCTTCAGTCATTATGACTGTAACAGAGACTCCCTCTTTGCAAAGGCTGCTCAATATATCAAGCGCCTTATAGCAGGCAATACTTCCAGTAACCCCAAGTATAACCTCTTTTTTCACTTCTTCCTTTCCTTCTCCTTCTTCTTATCCTTTAAACCCACCTTTCCAGCAAGTATCTCCTCTAGCGCAACAGTAGAAACCTTCTTTGAAGAGTCTGCCTCCACAAGCTTTGGCGCGCCCTCATCCAATTCAAGAGCACGCATAGATGCTAAAAGTGCAAGTTTATATATACTGCCTGTCTTTTCTAAAAGTCTTTCCATTGGAACATGAGACATCATATCTTTGAAAGGGCTTTACGCCTCTCGGAAAGGATAATAGCTCTCAATTTTGAAAGCGCCTCATTGAATCTGTCATTTATAATAGTATAATCATACTTCTTTGCCATTTCTATTTCTCTTCTTGCAACAGAGAGCCTCAAATTTAAATCTTCAATCCCTTCTGTGGAGCGAGATTTGAGTCTATTCTTTAACTCTTCAAAGTTAGGCGGAAGGATAAATATAAAGACCGCTTTTAAATTTAGTTTCTTTATCTTCATAGCGCCCTGGACATCAATACTTAAAAGTACATCCCTGCCCTTATTTAAATATCCCCACACCTTCTTTTCTGGCGTTCCATAGTATTCGCCAAAGACCTCTGCCCATTCTAAAAACTCTTTTCTTGAGCGCCTCTTTAAAAATTCTTCTTTTGTTATAAATATATAATCCCTACCGTCCTTCTCCCCAGGCCTTGGACTCCTTGTAGTCATTGAGACAGACCTCGCAATTCCATCTATTTTTTGTAAAAGTTTATTACACAAGGTAGTCTTGCCTGAACCTGAAGGTGCTGAGATGATAAACAATATACCTTGTTTTTTCATAGGAATAATATTTTCGTTTAGCCCGTTAGGCCCGTTGAGTCCGTTATGTCCGTTCCAACGGGCTAAACGGGCAAAACGGGCTTAACGCTTACTCTATATTCTGCACCTGCTCCCTTATCTTCTCAATCTCGCTCTTAATCCTAATCACGCATTCTGAGATGCGATAAGAGCCTGACTTCTGGCCAAGGGTATTTGTCTCTCTCTGGAGCTCCTGTATAGTAAAATCTAAACGCCTGCCTGCTTCCTGGTTTGAGATGAGAACCTCTTTTAAGGCTCTAATGTGGCTCTTTGCCCTTGTGAGCTCTTCAGAGACATCGCACCCCTTCGCAAATATAGCTACCTCTAAAGCAAGCCTCTCTTTATCTATTTTTTCTATATTTGCAAGTTCCTTGAGCTTCTCCTCCAATCTATCCTTATAAGATTTAATAACCTCTGGAG
>JBBIOC010000123.1:0-5015 GCA_037443585.1 Candidatus Omnitrophota bacterium | reverse complement strand
GCGAGCTGGATTGACCGCAAGGTAACAGCGCGGGTTCAGTGGCGCGTAGGGCCTCCCTGGTATCAGCCTTTTATCGATTTGGTAAAGCTATCCTTAAAAGAGATTATAGTGCCAAGGGATGCCTCTCTGGCACTATTTTTTATAGCGCCTTTTTTAGGTTTGAGCAGCGTAATTTTAGTCTCTACAATGTTGTGGAATGCAAATTTAAATCCTTCCGCTGGGTTTGTTGGCGACATTATTGTAATCTTGTATCTGCTCAGTATCCCTGCGATTTCAACAATCTTAGGTGCAAGTGCAAGCAGAAATCCTCTTGCCTCTGTAGGCGCTTCGCGGGAGATAAAATTAGTTCTGGCATATGAACTCCCTCTTATATTGAGTATCTTAGTTCCTATAATTAAAGCAGGAGGTTTATTAAGATTAGGAGAGATTGTCTTGTCTCAAAGAGATAGTGCATTTTTAACAAGCCCATCCTGCATAATAGCAGGTCTGGTAGCTCTATTATGCATTCAGGCAAAATTAGGACTCATTCCCTTTGACATATCTGAAGCAGAGACAGAGATTATGGCCGGCTCTATTATAGAATATTCAGGCATGCTTTTGGCATTACAGAGGCTTACAAAGATTAGGATGATGGTTGCAGCACCCATATTTTTGATTTCAATCTTCTGGGCTGGGATAGGTAGTAATCTTTCTGGCATCTGGAAATATATTGTTGTGCTTGTTTTTATAATCCTGATTAGAAATACAAATCCACGGCTTAGAATTGACCAGATAATGAGATTTTTCTGGGGAAGGATGGCACCGCTGGTTATTATAGGTATAATTTTAGCATTGTTAGGCATATGAATTTAAAATTAAATGCGCTTACAAGGTCGATATGGGTTTATCACCTGTCCACTGGCAGTTGCAATAACTGTGATATTGAGATATTAGATTGTCTAACCCCAAGGCATGACATAGAGCGCTTTGGCATGGTGCTTGTTGGAAGCGTTAGACATGCAGATGCAATCTTAGTTACAGGTGCATTAAACTTAAAGACAATTCCAAGGGTAAAAAATATATATCAGCAGGCTCCAAAGCCATGCGTTGTAGTTGCCTGTGGGGTCTGCGCATGCGGTCAGGGTATATTTAAAAATGGACCAAATACACCAAACCCTGTGGATTCTGTCCTGCCGGTGGATGTATATATCCCAGGATGCCCTCCAAAACCTGAAGCGATTATCGCAGGGGTTGTGAAATTGATTGGGAAATTGAAAAAACCATGAAAGAAGAGATTATAGAAAATATAAGGTATAGAATTGGCAAGAAGATTTTAAATTGGGAAGAACCTGCAAAGGATAGGGTATATGCCACCTTTAAAAGAGAGGATTTGATAGAGGTTGCAAGATATCTTTTTGAGGAACTTGATGCGAGGCTTGCAACTGCTTCAGGGGTTGATACGCGCAAGGCCATCGAAGTTTTATACCATTTTGCATTCGATAGGATTGGGCTTATGTTTACAGTGAAGATAATCTTAGAAAAGCCAGACATAGTAGTAGAGTCAATCACTCCAGTAATTAGAGGCGCTGAATGGATAGAACGTGAGATACACGAGATGCTGGGTGTAGATTTTAAGAATCACCCGAACCTAAAGCACCTTTTGTTAAAAGAGGATTGGCCAGAAGGGCACTATCCATTAAGACGGGATCGTTAATTTCGTTAGGTTCGTTGTGTTCGTTGAGTTCGTTTTTGTTCAACGAGCATAACGAACTAAACGAGCTAAACGAACTAAACGATGAGTCATAAAGTTATACCCATAGGTCCATACCATCCACTTCAGGAAGAGCCTGAGTTCTTCAGACTACATGTGGACGGAGAGACTGTTGTAGATTTAGATATAGAGATAGGGTATAACCACAGACTCATAGAAAAGATTTCAGAGTCCAAGTCATTTGACCAGGCTACATTTTTAGTAGAGAGAATCTGCGGTATCTGTTCAACTTCTCACCCGCTTGCTTATGTCCAGGCAGTTGAGGACCTGGCAAAGATAGAAGTGCCACAGCGTGCTCTCTATATACGAACAATCATCGCAGAACTTGAGCGTGTTCACAGCCATCTCTTGTGGCTTGGCCTTGCAGGACATTTTATAGGGTATAACACTGTGTGGATGTGGGCATGGCGGTACAGGGAGCCAGTCCTGGATATCTTCGAACGCATCACAGGGAATAGACAGCACTATGCAATGATGAAGATAGGTGGGGTAAGGCGGGATATTAAGGAAGAGGATATACCCTGGATTAAAAAGACTCTGAAACAACTCAAGCCTAAAGTAGATATGTTTAAAGGTGCAGTAATGGATGACCCTGTGATTCATGCAAGGCTTGAAGGGATTGGGATTTTGACAAAAGAGGATATAAAGAATTTTTGTGCATTAGGGCCTACTGCACGTGCCTCAGGCGTAGATATAGATGTCCGGCGCGACCATCCCTATGCAGCGTATGATAGAGTTGAGTGGAAGGTGATTCTCCAAAGAGAAGGCGATGTATTTGCAAAGGCAGTGGTCAGGATTTTAGAGCTATACGAATCAGTGAACATAATCTTGCAATGCCTTGATAAGATGCCAAAGGGTTCGATAGATGCGAATATTAAAGAGATTCCACCGGGGATGGGCATAGGCCATATTGAAGCACCGAGAGGGGAATGCTTTCATTATGTCTTTAGTGACGGCGGGAATAGCCATGCAAGGCACAAGGTCAGGGCGCCGAGTTATATGAATGTGCCTACAAATAAGGTCGCTGTTGTAGGCGAGACTATTTCAGATGCAACCATAATCTTAGCTGCAGTTGACCCATGTTATTGCTGCACCGAAAGGACTGCTGTAGTAGATGTAAAGACAAAGAAGAAAGTAATGGATTCAGCGGATTTAATCAGGCTTTCACAGGAGAAGACAGAGAGACTGAAGAAGAAGTTAATAGCTATATGAGGGAACTACTCTATCCCATACTACTTCCTATAATATCCGGCTTTATCTGTCTGGTTATACCAAAGAGATTTAAAAGACTGACCTACTTCTTTTGTCAATTTTCATCAATCGCTACCTTCTTTTATTCATTTAAACTATTCCAACTCAGACCCTTTATAAATAAATTATTTTTCTTGGACAACTTAGCAGGTTTTATAATACTCTTTATCGCCTTCTTTGGCGTATTAATAGTTTTATATTCTCTAAATTTGATGAGAACTCATAACTTTTGCAATCAATTCTATGCATATATCTTATGGACAATTGCCGTATCTATCCTTTCTGTTTTAACCAATAATCTGATAATACTAATAGTTGGCTGGGGATTTTTAGCTTTATTACTATATCTTTTAATAAACCTTAGTGGGCCAAAGGCCTCAGATGCAGCTAAAAAGAGCCTTGTCCTGATAGGCGGCACAGACTCTTTAATGCTTTTAGGTGTGATTTTAATCTGGCATCTAACAAACAGTTTAGAGATGAGTTCAATAAGGCTCTATTTAGATAGAAACTTAGCACTTCTTGCATTTTTTTGTATCTTATCTTCAAACCTCTGTAAGGCAGGTGCGATGCCGTTTCATACCTGGATACCTGATACTGCAGAGAATGCGCTTATCCCAGTGACTGCATTTCTACCAGCTTCACTTGATAAACTGTTGGGGATTTATCTACTTGCAAGGATGTGTATGAGTCTATTTATAATGAATACCTCAATGAATTTCTTATTGATGATAATTGGCGCCTTTACTATCCTGGGTGCCGTTATGATGGCGCTTATTCAGCACGACTTTAAAAGACTTTTAGGATATCATGCTGTAAGTCAGGTAGGCTATATGGTATTGGGCATTGGCACAGGAAATCCTGTGGGGATTGCAGGTGGTATATTTCATATGTTAAATCACGCAATCTATAAATCGTGTCTATTTCTTTCTGGTGGAGATGTAGAATATAGAGCCAAGACCTCTGATTTAGATTCTTTAGGTGGCCTTGCAAGATATATGCCTCTTACATTTCTTGGTGCCCTAATTGCAAGCCTCTCTATTTCTGGAGTCCCACCATTCAACGGATTCTTCTCAAAATGGCTTGTATATCAGGGAGTAATACAAGCTTTCAGCTTTCAGCCTTCAGCTTTCAGCAAATTCTTTATTCTACTTTGCTTAGTAGCTGCAATGTTTGGCAGTGCCCTGACCCTCGCAAGTTTTATAAAATTTGTCCATTCTATATTTTTAGGTGAATCAGATAGATATAAGGTAGATGAGGCGCCATGGAGTATGTGGCTTCCTAGTCTTGTTCTTAGTATCCTATGCATTCTCTTCGGGGTCTTTGCTGTCCAGGTTCCAATAAAATTATTTATATCACCCAGCGTGGGAGAGGGAATTGAATATTCTGGTCTCTGGAAGCCAGACCTGGCAACCCTTCTTATAATCCTTGGAATCTTGATTGGTCTTTTTATTTATTTATTAGGGAGTTTAAAACTGAGGCGCTCTGAGGTTTATATTGGCGGAGAAATAACACAGGAAGATATGAGGTTTTCAGGTGTTGAATTTTATAATACCATAAAAGAAGCAAAGCCCCTGAAAAATATATACAGATTGGCAGAGGCGAAATTCTTTGATATCTATGACCAGACAAAAAATTTTGTCTTCTCTGTAACCCCTAAATTACAGCGTCTCCATAATGGGGTACTGCCTACATATCTAGTCTGGTGTCTTTTGGGGATGCTAATCTTGTTTTTTGTGTTTGGTTAATGTAAAAAATATGCACAGATGGGCACAGATTTTGTGTAAAATTTAAGGTTTTCACAGATTAGCACAGATATCTGTGCTAATCTGTATCTTTTAATCTGTGCCAATCTGTGGTTTATAAATTTTGTATCTAATTAATATGCTTGAACTACACCTTTTGCTCATATTTATGATTTTAGGCGCAGTGATTGCGGTTGAGATAAAAGACCTGCTTTCAAGTGTAGTGGCAGTGGGTGCTGTTGGATTAGGGCTTTCTTTAGCATTCTTATTGC
>JBBIOC010000122.1:1699-5027 GCA_037443585.1 Candidatus Omnitrophota bacterium | reverse complement strand
AAAGGGGTTCTTATGCCATCAACAATAGCAATGCGTCCCATATTCGTTATGTCCGTTGAGCCCGTTATGTCCGTTTTGTCCGTTAAACGGGCCAAACGGGCTAAACGGGAATAACGGGCTAAACGAACTTTATTTTTATAGAAGTCGCTTATCTACTATCCTTTTCTCCTTCATCCCTGATTCTATTTCAATGCGTGAAACAAGCTCATTCAAAGGCAAGACATTCATCTCATTAAAAGATACCTCTGTCTCAACAAGTGTCTTCTCTGAGAGTCTTTTTTTTAAGGCTTCGCAGTCCACCCCTTCAGCCAGACTCAAGTCTAACACCAACTCATCCACTTCATACGGGTCATCATCCTTCTTTCTTATCTCTATCTGCCACTCTAAAACTTCCTTTGAAGCATTTAAAATCTCAGCAAAGGTATTTAGATTTACAAGCGACCCTTTTATCTTTGTAAGTTTTAATTCTTTTATATCCCACAGCCTTGTAATATTGCTCGAAATCCTTGGAACAGTCCTTTTGCAAAAAGGGCACCTTTGGTAGGTGATGCCGCCTTTTGCATAGTCGCCTGTGCGATATCTGAGAACGCAACTGCCACGGCTATCTATATTAGTGTACACTATCTCTCCGTCCTCACCTTCCTGCCTCACCTCGCCAGTCTTTGGGTCAATTATCTCAAAGATTTCTTTATCAGGATAGGTATGATATCCGCTCGAAATATCTATATCTGTAGGGCACTCCCCCCATGCACACCTTGCTTCAGTAAAGCCATATGTGCCCATAATAAAAATCTTATTCTTTCTATTTAAAAGATTAGCTAACTTCTCTTTAAAACCTGGCGGGACCCTGGAGGCACCCAAAACAATTCTATCTATAAAACTCAAATCTATTTTACGAGTGTGGGCCTCTCTTAAGACATGATAGATATATCCAGGGACACCTATTAAAAAATTCGGCCTCAATTTGGCAATCGCTCGCAGGTTCCCTTCGGTTCCTACTACTTTACCTCCCCCAGTACTCAAAATCAAGACCTTCTTTGAGAGTCCAGCAAATACCACCTGCCAGAAAGCCAGATGAGGCGCATATGGAAAGAGGTTCAATGCGCGGCTATTCTTTTCTACTTCGAACAGCTCTATAAGTCTTGTGCCAGAGATATGGAGATTTCTTATATCATAGGTGGAGTAAAGAAATGAGACAGGCTGACCTGTTGTCCCTGTAGTTGTGGTCATAAATATCGGCCTGAATTCATCTTCGAGATTCTGTTTGAGTTTAGGGTTGAGGAGTCTTATCTTTGGCCAATATCTCTTAATTGAATCCCTATCAGGTCTTAATAGAAAGTCAAGAAATTTTGTAGGCTGGTCTTCTGTAGGGAGAAGGTCCTCTTTTGTAGTAAAGGGGATCTTTGAAAGGTCCTCTTTGCACCTTATATCGGTTGGCTTTATTCCAGATCTGTCAAATAGTTTTCTGTAGAAGGGACTGAAGGGATAGAGATAATGTGATATGAAGTGCTTAAGCCTTTCATTCTGAAGTTCTCTAATACGCTGGCTTGGCAAAGTTAAAACCTGCGCGTATATCTCTGCGGCAGGAATCATAGTGCTTCTATAATCCCCTCACAGGTAATAATAAATCTAAGGGTAGTCTCTGTGCCTGTAATAACGTGAGAAGCAAAAAGTTCAGCAAATTCAGGTGATGAGCTGAGTCTTGCTACAAGCTTTATATTCGAACCCTCTTTACCTTTAAATGAACCCAAGCTCTTCCAAAATCCGCTATTTAGACCAAGTTCACTGGCAACCTCAATATTATCAACAAGGAGTGTCACAGAGGCACCTTTGCCAGTGCTATTATAAACCTTTACATCTACCAAAGGCGTTAAGAGTTCTTTCTGTCTCTTTTTTTCAATAGTCTCTAAATTTGCAACCTTTTTGCTTATTTCAAAGAGTTTTGACTTCAGACGCCATAACTCCTCAGAAAGTCCGGTCGTATACTTCTGCTGAGAATCCAGGCTCGACCTAAGATACGTATTTTCTCCTATTAAAAATTGGACCTCATCAAAGACAAATTTTTTTAACCCTGCCAGAACAAGCAACAGCAATACCAAACCCAGAATAAATTTATTTCTTATAGAGGCCATAGCAGTCTCCAATAGAAAATCTTTACTAACCCGTTCAACTTACAACCTTGTAGACTACATCGTTCTGCCTGACTCGAGAACTTACCTTAAGACCTACTTCTTGATTTACTTCAGCAGTAGTAATTGGCGCGTGCTCTAACTGCAAAGATTCTACTGACTGTTTGAAATCTGTAGTATGACCCTTTATAAAAATAGTGTCGCCGATTGAAAGAAACCCTTTGGTCATCTTTATAACCGCTGCCTCTACCTTTGGGAAATAGTGCGTAATAATGCCTATTTCCTGAAGCGAAACTCCAGGAGGCGCAATGGGCTTTGTTTCTGTTGTCTTCTTCGGAACTGCTTTTTTTGCCCTGGCCTTTACTTTTCTAGCCCGAGCCTTAGGCCTCGCCTTCTTTGCCAATCTTTTCTTTGGCTTGGTCCGTGAGATCTTTTTAGATTTCTTTGCCTTCACTTTCTTTTTTCTCATTTTACACCCCCTTTTGTTAAATTTTTTATTTGCATTTGTTATTTATTATAACCCAAGCAAACAAAAATATCAAATATTGTTTTTTTGTAGCCCCTTATACAAAAATTCCTTGAACATCTTGCTGTGTTTTGTCCAGACCGCTTCATTTATATTGTATGTATCTACGAATCGCCCAAAACCTTCAACCTTCGCATCGAGATTGTCAATATGGTGAAGTACTATAGCCTCAAGGCACATAGGTCGTTTCGGGGAACCCCATTCGTATTCTCCATGGTGGCTAAGTATTATGTGCAATATTAAATCCTTTAAATCCTTAGGAAAATCCTTTATGCTTGAGATCTTTTTTTCAACGAGCACAACCCCTAATACAATATGGCCTAATAGCCTGCCTCTGTCAGTATAATAGAACGAACGCTTATATGAAAACTCCTCAATCTTTCCTATATCGTGTAAGATTGCGCCTGCTAAAAGCAGGTCTTTGTTTATTCGAGGATATATAGGGATAATAAGTTTGCAGAGTTCAATACAAGAAAGCGTATGTTCAATTAACCCTCCTATATATGGGTGATGAAAATCTGTTGCAGCAGGTGCGCGCTTAAAGGCCTCAGATATAGCCTCATCTGAAAAAATATTTTTCAATAATTCATTTATATAAGGGTCCTTTATCTCTTTAAAGAAACTCTTTAACATATTGAACATCTCTTCTATATCCTTGGTAGAAGTAGGGATA
>JBBIOC010000122.1:0-1689 GCA_037443585.1 Candidatus Omnitrophota bacterium | reverse complement strand
CCGAAAGGTTCACATCATTTTCTTCAATTTTTTCAATCAAGTCCAGATTGAGCTGCGGATATCCCTTATAAAATTCAACCCAACCCCTGATTCTTATGAAATCATCGATTGCAAAATTATCGAACAGGGCTTTGGAGGCATTCCAGAACTTCGCATCTACCTTGCCTGTTCGGTCTATCAGTTCCAAAGAGATGTAATAATCACCGTCCTTTGTAATGCCCAGGTTCTTCTCGCGCACTAAATAGATATCTTCTATCCTGTCGCCTTCCTTGAATTGATTTATAAATCTATGGTCCATAAAACCTCTTTATAATCTTAACAGCCTCTTCAGGTTCATCTATGACTTGAAAGAGTTTTAAATCCTCAGGTAAAATCTTTCTATCTTCCAACATCCTTGTCTTCATCCAGTCAATAAGCCCGCCCCAGAACTCACTGCCAATTAGTATTACTGGAAATATATTTACCCTCTTGGTCTGAATCAAGGTTATGGCCTCAAAGAACTCATCCATAGTGCCGAATCCTCCTGGAAAGAGGATAAAAGCCTTTGCATACTTTGCAAACATTACCTTTCGACAGAAGAAGTATCTGAATTCAAGGAGCCTCTTTACATATCTATTAGGCCTCTGCACAATTGGAACCTGAATATTTAAGCCTATGGATTCACCGCCGCTCTCAGAAGCGCCTCTATTTGCTGCCTCCATAATACCCGGCCCTGCCCCTGTTATCACTGCATATCCATTTTTAACCAATAAGGAGGCGGTCTTTCTGGCCAATTTGTAATATTTATCTTTCAGTTTTGTCCTCGCTGAACCAAATATTGTAACCGCAGGCCCTATCTTTGAAAGCTCATCAAACCCTTCAACAAATTCTGACATAATCCTGAAAATTCTCCAGGGGTCTTCAGTAGTAAAATCCAATCTCTCATTCCTCTTCAGAATCTTCATATGTCTCCTTCTATTCTACTGGCTTGTTTAAATAATCCGTGAAATCTATCTCGCCCGATATCTCTTGTTTTAAAGCGCGAATCCTCTCCGGTATATATGGATGAGTCCTGGACCTTCTGAGCGGCCTTATAGGTGCCTTTCTATTTACCTCTTGCAATTTCTTCAAGAATGTGAGCATTGCATTCTGGTCATACCCCGCTTCTTTAAGGTATCTAACTCCTAATTTATCAGCAAGCAATTCATCCTCTATAGAATATGAGAGAATCAATTGTCCTATAGCAACATCTACCCCCTTTCTCAATTCCTTATCACTCCCTGCGGCTGTGGCAAGTATCCTCAATAGGTCATAACCTAAAACTGCCTGTAGTCTCTTGATTGAATGCTTTGCAACTACGTGTGCAATCTCATGCGCCAAAACCCCTGCCAGCTCATCATCATTTTCAATAATCTTTATAAGGCCGCTATATACAAAGATATAACCTCCAGGCAAGGCAAATGCATTTACCTCATCCTCGTCAATTACATTAAATGAATAGCTCACGTCCTTTCTATCTGAAACCTCTGCAATAGTCTTACCAATCCGTCTAACCCTTTCTATAACAAGGAGGTCCTCATCTAATTTTGTTTCGGGGTCATGTTCAATTTTTTCTGCTATTCGCCTGCCAATATTGATCTCCCTATCGGTATCAATAAAGATGATATCCTAAGGCCAGTTGCGACGTTGTATTCTGTAGCGCAACCAGAA
>JBBIOC010000121.1:2337-5041 GCA_037443585.1 Candidatus Omnitrophota bacterium | reverse complement strand
GCCAAGTTTATTCTTAGCGAGTCTGCCCGGTCTGTAGTCCTTTTCATCATCCGCATTAGTAGCGTCAATCACATTTAAGATTCCATTCTTGTCAGCTATCTCTTTCAGTTTACCAAATAGCTCTTCCTTGCAATAAAAACATCTATCTACAGGATTTGAGCTAAAATTTTTATTTTGGAGCTCCTCTGTATTTATTATAAGGTGTCGGACGCCTAACTTCCTAACAATCCTCTTTGCCTGTTCTAACTCAGAACTCGTATATGTATCTGAAACAGCGGTCACAGCCAATAGATTTTTTTCTGGCAATGTATCACTTGCAACCTTCAGAAGAAAACTCGAATCAACCCCACCTGAATAAGCCAAAACAACAGATTTTAAAGATACTAAAATTTCTTTTAGTTTGCTTAATTTATCCATAAAAAATAAAAACTTTACATTTCTGTCACTGTCAAAAATGTAAACTTTATTTTATCCAACCCCCACCAAGCACAAATTCTCCGTCATAAAATACCGCTGCCTGACCAGGTGTAATTGCCTCCTGCGGTTCTTCAAACTCAACCTCAACTAAATCTTTAGAAATCCTGTTCAATTCTGCCTTTGACTTTTTATGATTGTATCGTATCTTTACATTTGCCTCTAAAATTTTCTTGTCGGGTTGGATAATCCAGTTAACCCTTTCTGCCAGGAATCTTTTCTTCTTAACTTCTGTTTGTTCGCCTACTACTACAGTATTGTTTTCTCTATTTATATCTATAACATAAAGCGGCCTTCCGCACGCTATGCCAAGCCCTCTTCTCTGGCCTATTGTAAAATTCCAAAAACCATCGTGCCAGCCTAAAAATCTTCCGTCAGCATCTTCAATCCTGCCTAAAGAAGGCCCAACCATCTTAGATATAAAATTTCTATATGAATTATCAGGCAAAAAACAGACCTCCTGACTGTCTAATTTATCAAAAACAGGCAGCCCTAACTCTTTAGCAATCTTTCTGACTCTATCTTTTTTAAAGCCTCCGAGCGGAAATAAGCTATTTGAAAGCTGAAATCTTGTCAGCCCGAAAAGCACATACGACTGGTCCTTTGTCTTGTCCAATCCTTCCATTAAAAGAATTTTTTTGCCCGCATCTCTATATATTCTCGCATAGTGACCAGTTGCTACAAAGTCAGCGCCAAGCTGAGCTACTTTCTTAAGTAGGGTTCCAAACTTTATTCTATTATTACATAGTATGCAGGGATTTGGAGTCCTTCCGCTTAAATACTCACTGACAAAATAATTTATAACCTCTCTTTTAAATTCTCTTTCAAAATTCATAACAAAAAACTTTATGCCCAGTCTATTTGCAACACGCCGTGCGTCTTCTATGTCCTTTAAAGAACAACAGCTTCGCGCTTTATGCTTTCCGCATAGCTCTTTTGGCCAGAGTCTCATTGTTACGCCAATAACCTCAAAGCCTTCCCTGACTAACAGGGCTGCTGCAACTGAACTATCTACACCACCACTCATTGCAACTACTACTCGCTTATTTTTCATTTAAATATCTATCCATCGCCCTCGCTGCCCTCTTCCCAGCCCCCATCGCTGCAATAACAGTGTCGTCTCCGGGCGTAGCATCTCCTCCTGCATAAACGCCTTTTAGATTCGTCTCCTGCGTCACAGGGTCTACGAATATCCTATTATAAGCGTCCACTTTTAACCCTGGCGTAGCATTTATAAATAATGGGTTCGGGCTCTGGCCTATTGCTACGATGACTGTATCTACGTCCATAACAAATTCTGAACCTTCAATTGGCAGAGGCCGACGCCTTCCAGAGCTATCAGGTTCGCCCAACCTCATCTCTAAACACTCCATACCTTTAACATATCCATCTGTGTCGCCCAAAATCCTTTTAGGCGCTGTCAGCATAAGAAACTCTATGCCCTCTTCTTTTGCATTCTCAACCTCTTCCCTTCTTGCTGGCATCTCTGCCTCTGACCTCCTGTAAACAATAAAAACCTTAGCAGCGCCAAGCCTTATAGCAACCCTTGTAGCATCCATTGCAGTATTCCCGCCACCAACAACTGCAACCCTTTTGCCAATATTAATCGGCGTGTCATATTTAGGAAATAGATACGCCTTCATAAGATTGACCCTTGTCAAAAATTCATTAGCAGAATAGACCCTGTTGAAATTTTCTCCTTCGATGCCCATAAATTGTGGCAACCCTGCGCCTGTTCCTATAAAAGCTGCCAAAAATCCATCATTAAATATTTCATTCAATGTCAATATCTTTCCAATTACATAATTTGTCTTTATGTCTACGCCTAAATTTTTTAGATAATCTATCTCATCAGAAACGATTTTTTTAGGGAGTCTGAATTCTGGTATTCCGTATACAAGAACCCCGCCAGGTAAGTGGAGCGACTCAAATATAGTTACTCTATAACCCATCTTTGCCAAATCACCAGCACAAGTCAACCCTGCTGGCCCAGAACCTATTACTGCAATCATTGCTTTCTTTGTCTGTGGTCTGCCTCGCACCGAGGTGCCTGATATCTGGGTGCTCGGCACCGAGGTGTGGTCTGTGGTCTGTGGTCTGTTTTTAAGCTCCCAATCCGCAGCAAACCTCTCCAAAGCCCCTATATTTATAGCCGTGCCTTTCGCTCCTAAAATGCATACGCCCTCACACTGCGTCTCCTGCGGGCACACCCTCCCGCATATCCCAGGAA
>JBBIOC010000121.1:0-2302 GCA_037443585.1 Candidatus Omnitrophota bacterium | reverse complement strand
TAGCGTCCTCAAACCTTCTTTCAGCTATGGCCTTTATAAAATTTGGTATGTCTATCTCAACAGGGCACTTCCCAACACACTTAGCCACCTTACAGGATATGCAGCGGCGTGCCTCTTCCACTGCCTCTTCTTCGGTGAGCCCAAGCGCTACTTCGTCAAAATTTTTAATTCGAATCTTAGGGTCTTGTTTTTTCATAGAATACAACGTCTAGATAAAGTATAAATAAAGCACAGATAATCGCAGATTTCGTGATAAACTCGTGTTTGCACAAGATGATCACAGATAACTAAATCTGTGATCATCTTGTATCTTTCAATCTGTGATCATCTGTGGATTAAATTTTTATCCCTTTAGCCCTCAATGCACACTCTTCCTGTTCTTTAAACAGTAACTGCCTTGCCTCCAACTCTTTAAAATTCACCAAACTCCCATCAAACTCAGGTCCGTCTACGCAGACGAATTTTGTCTGGCCGCCTACTTCAACCCTGCAGGAACCACACATACCAGTCCCATCTACCAGGATAGAATTCAAAGATACAATGGTCTTAATCTTCTTAGGGGCAGTTAATTTGCAAACCCTCTCCATCATCTTGACTGGACCCACTGCGTAAACTCTATCAAGGCCCTTATTATCCTTCACTAATTCTAAAAATTCTTTAAGCACATCTGTAACAAATCCTTTTCTGCCATAAGAACCATTGTCTGTAGTTATGTATAATTCATCGCTAATAGATTTCAGCTCCTCTTCATATATAATCAATTCCTTTGTGCGGCTTCCGATTATTGAAATCACAATGTTCCCGGTTTTTTTCAATCCCTTTGCTACAGGCAATAGTTCTGCTATGCCAACGCCTCCACCGATGCAGGCTACCTTACCAAAACGTTCTATCTCTGTTGGTCTGCCTAAGGGCCCTGCAATATCCATTAAAAATTCACCTTTAGCCTTCTGACTCAGCCTGATAGTAGACACCCCAACTGCCTGAAAGACAATAGTTATATTATCCTTCTCAGTTCCAGCAATAGTCAAAGGAATCCTCTCTCCAAATTCGTCAACCTTTAGTATAATAAACTGTCCTGGTTGTGCCTTCTTTGCTATCAAAGACACCTCAATCTGCATCTCAAAAATATTTGGCGCTAATTTTTTCTTATTAGTTATTTTAAACATCTTTCTCTATAAATAATCTCCAGACCCTTCAGCGTCAAATCAAGGTCAATCTTTTCTACGGTCTCGCAATATGGCCCAATCAATTTAGAATGTCCTCCAGTTGCAATAACAGTTGCATCTCTAAAACTAACCTCTTTAAGAGACCTGACAATTCCATCGCATAAAGAACTAAATCCGTAAAATATGCCGCTCCTCATACTCTCTTTCGTATCTTTTCCCAAAATACCCTTTGGCTCTTCAAGCTCAATCTCAGGAAGTAATGCAGCCCGTTCTACAAGTGCTTTCAAAGAAATCTCAACGCCCGGTGCAATAACGCCCCCTAAGTATTCCCCAATTTTACTAACCACATCGCAGGTGATTGCGGTTCCAAAATCTACAATTATAGCAGGCCCTCCATAAATAGAATAGGCTGCCTTTGCGTTTACCAGCCTGTCCTGACCAACCTGTTTAGGGTCATCATAAAGATTCTTGACGCCAGCATCTAAATCCCTGCCAACCAAAATTATATCTTTATTAAAAATCCTCTTTAATGCGCTCTCAATCAATGTCAATGTCTTTGGCACCACGCTTACTATTATTATATCCTTTATAATTGCAACTTCAACTTTCAACTCCTCAAACAATGCCTTGAAATCTAAAAGATATTCATCCTGTGTCTTCTGACTACCCGTTGCAAATCTCCAGGTGGACCTTAAGATTTTGCCATCGAATATACCCAGTGTAATATTAGTATTGCCTATATCAATTGCTAGCAACATACAAAAGTTCCTACCTCACCAATTCAACATCCCCAGCCAACACCCTCTCATTGAATCCGCTGTCAAGACGAACAATCAAAGGCCCTTCAGAGTCTATGTCTATTGCCTGGCCCTCAATTACCATTTCTTTAAAATATGCCTGAACTCTTTTACCTAGAATAGAAGAAAACTTTCGGCACTCTTCAATGAGGAATTCGGACTTTCCTGTTCTAAAAAGGGTGTAATTTCTTTCAAGCTCTGTTAGTAATTTCTTCACCAACTCCACCCTTGAAACGCTCTTTTTTGACTCTTCAAAGATTGAACTTGCACCTTTTGGCAACTCCTCTTTTTTTGTATTAACATTAATCCCAATCCCAACTATTAAAAAATCCACTCTGT
>JBBIOC010000120.1:0-5046 GCA_037443585.1 Candidatus Omnitrophota bacterium | reverse complement strand
GCTCAGAATCTTTCCATCATCTCTGTCAAAAACTGCCTCAACTTTCATTACTCTATTCTTTGAAAACCTCACCTCTATTGATATTCTAAAAATCTGTGAAGAGAACCCAATCTGTTGTTGAACCTTTGTATCTAATAGTCCAGTTATTGAATTAACCTCTGCAATATCCTTAAAGACATTGTCGTCTTCAGTGCCTTCTTCACTATCCTGTCCATTTCTATACGACATAATCCTCTCTATATCCTCGGTATCCATCCCTATTGCCTCCAAGACCTTTCTATCAGCAGTATTTATATTTATCTTATAGTCTGAACTAAATACTGTGAGATAATCTTTGAGCCCCTGAAAGATTTCGCCAGTCATATCTTCTATCAGAAATAATTCTTCCAACGAATCCAGTCTCCCTTTCTTATTCTTATATTGAATAATCTCCTTTGCAATCTCATATGTCAAATCAGAAGAAAGCCTCAAAAGAGTATCCTCTGAGATATTCCCATTTAGATTGAGCCTTCTTTCTTCATCAATAGCTCTATATAAAATCTCTTTGCCTTCTAAAAGAATTATCTTACTTCTATTCCAATCGTCTTTAAGGCTATCAATGGTGTTTTCGTTTTTATCCTCTCTTAATTCAACGAGCATCTTGCTTAATGCTGCCTTTGCCAGATAATAGGATTGGAGTGCTTCAATCTCATATTTAGCTAAATTGAGTTGGCCTGAGGCGCGAGAGGCTACGATAATGCTCAAGATTGTTAATGTCAATAAAATCCAGGTTGTAAAGATTAGGATTGTGCCTTTTCTATCTCTCATTCTGAAATCAATTCACCCTGTGGAATAGATATAATCTTATCAAAGCCCTCCTTTTTTAAAACGAGACTGACCCTTATACCCTTTGGCAGACTTTTTAATTTTTCTCCATCAAAATCCTCTTTCCAGAGAAAAGTCTCCAAAGGGCTGGATGATTTGAAGGCATAATTAAAAGAGGCTGAGTCTAAACCTTCAAGGATTGTCCTTGTATTTTGAGCTTCCTTTCGTAGGACCCTTACACTATCCGAATCTTCACCCTTTTCTATATAATAAGTCACAGTATCTATCTTCGTTATGTCCTCTTTTGAGACTACTAAAGGAAAACTTATCTCATTTTTGGTCCCTTTAAAAGGAATACCACTATAAGGAAATGTGGATTTTAATTCCTTCTCCATTTTCAAAAGCCCTACTCTAATTGGCTGTAAACTTTTCTTTACTGACAACCTATCTCGCCAAATCCCAAGACCCAGGTTAAAAGAACTATATACCACAATTATTATAATTGCAAAGAGTGTGGTGCTGATCGCTATTTCAACTAAGGTAAAGCCTTTCTTAACGCTATACATTAGAATAATATGTGGCTATTGTAAGCGCTTCTTCTTTTTTATTCTGGAGCCAGAAGACCTTCAATTTAACCTCGCTTAGCTTCTCTTCTTCAATTTTTTCTACCTCAAGCTGCCAGGAAAATCTTCCCCCTAAGTCTTCAAAGTTGCCATTGCTCTGTCTCTCTTCTAAAAATCCTTCTGGATTATTCTCTATTTCAAAAAGTTTTTTAGAAAGTAGGAGATTTGCCTTGAAATAATTTTCTGAAAGCTCTGAGACTCTTAAAGATTTTGAAAAGGAATTGATAATCAAGACCAGGCCGAAAGAAAGTATTGCTACGCTAATCAAAACCTCTAATAATAAGAAACCCTTCTTATTCCTTCTTTTCCTCTTCCCAGTTTGTAATATCATCGCCGCCACCTTCAGCCCTATCCGGCCCATATGAATAAAGGTCATAATCTTCGCTGTGGTCTCCTGGAGATTTATAAACATATGGCCTGCCCCATGGGTCGGTCGGCTGCTTCTTTAGATAAGGACCCTTCCAATTTGTAGGAACAGGCGCAGTAGCAGGCTTTGTTCGGAGGGCTAAAAGCCCTTGTTCTGTAGCAGGATATTGCCCACTATCCAGTTCATACAGGTCTAAAGCGAGCGAGATATTTGCCTTTATATCTGCTTTTGCAGCAGCTATCCGCGCCTCTTCTGAACGGCCTGCAAGTCTCGGCACAACCATTGAGACTAAAATTCCGATAATAATTACAACAAGCATAAGTTCAATTAAGGTAAAACCTCTGCGATTTTTCATTCTAACCTCCTGTTCAACCTACGCAGTTGAACTGGACCCAGTTGAACTGGACCTGTTCAACTGCGTAGGTTGGCATATGGTTCAATGTGCTACTAACGATATCTGAAATATTGGCAATAGCATAGAAATCACAATAAAACCTACAACCAAGCCCATACTTAATATTAAAATTGGCTCCAGAAGTGTTGTGAGAATCTTTATGCTTCGCTCTGTCTTCTGTTGATAATTAGTTGCTACTTTAAGAAGGGACTTTTCTAAAAATCCACCCTCTTCGCCAACTGCAACTATATGGACTATAAAAGGCGGGAAATACAGGCTTTTTTTCATACCTGCTGTAAAGCTTGAGCCTTCTTTTACGCTCTGCTGAATCTTATTGAATTCCCTCTTAATTGCAAGATTTTCAATTATATCAGTAGTTACTTCTATCGAATAAAGGATTGGAACGCCATTTCCAAGAAGGGTTGAAAGCGTCCTTGCGAATCTAGAAAGTTCAGTGTCCCTGATTATAGGTCCAAAAATAGGAAGTTTTATTTTTAAAGTATCAAAAAAATTTTTAACCTCTATATTTTTTGTAGCCCTATTTATAAAGATTACTACAAATACTATAAGCGCAGTGATTAAAAGAATGTTATGCCTTATAAAATCACTTGTGCCAATCAGAATCCTTGTTGGCAATGGCAAGACTTCACCCATCTCTTTAAACATTAAAACTAACCTTGGGACAACGAATGTCAAAAGGACAAAGACTGTCAAAACTCCAACAGATGCCATAATTATTGGGTATATGATTGCAGACTTTATCTTATCCTTTGTCTCTTCTTCTTTTTCTAAAAAGTCTGCAACATTTGAAAGGACATTACCCAACATACTGCCAACTTCACCTGACCTTACAATATTAACATATAACCTTGAAAAGACTTCTGGATAATTCTTTAACGCATCTGAAAAGATTGCACCTTCTTTTATTCTATCTGCAATATCTTTAATAATAAGTCTTAATTTGGGGTTTTGAATCTGCTCTCCTACTATAATTAATGCCCTATGTAATGTTAAGCCCGATTCCAGCAACTCTGCAAGCTGTCTTGTAAGATTCGCTATCTCTCCCTTCTTTATTCTTTGAATAAAAAAAGAGGCGCCTGTTTCCTTAGGCGCCTCTTTTCTAACCTGAATAGGGAAGTAGCCTAAATTTAAAAGTTGGTTTATTGCAGAGCTTTCTGACTCTGCTTCAACAAAGCCTTCTAAAATTTCTTGCGGACCCCTTTTTACTTTATAAATAAATCGCGCCATTTATCTATATTGACAACCCAATTTATTCCAAACCCAAAGCAAATTTTATTGCTGAATTAATAGCATCTATCTTTTCCTGTCGCAAAAGAACAATGCGTTCCTTAATCAAGGCCTTACGAATAGTGACTATAGTATCGCAATTGACAACACAGGATTTTGGCAGACCTTCTTCTTTTGATAGAAGTACTTCTACAGGGATATTCCTAATATTTGTCATTACCTCTGCTACAGTGACTGCATTGCGCACTTTATATGCTTCATCGCGAGAAAGTAATACCACAGGACGGCGCCCAATTGGCTTGGGTAACTCTGCCCACCAAACCTCACCCCTCTTCATGACCATTCCTCCTCTTGTGGAAAAACCTCTATCTCAGCCTTTTCCAACAATAAGATTTCAGTTACTTCTTCAGGTTTTTTCCTATAAGCCTCTTCGTATCTGCGGATAAGTTCCTCTTCTCGCTGCCGCTTCAACCAGTAATTGATTGCTTTATCAATCATTGCACTGCGAGTGATACCAAGTCTTCGCCTCAGTTTTTCTAAAAAATAAAAATCTTGCTTTGGGAGGCTGATGGCAATTTTTACAGTATTGTTAGACATATATATCCTCCTTCAAAAATAGTAATACTTTCTTCATACTTAAGTATGCCTTAAAATCTCATAGCTGTCAATATCAATTTTTAATCCTGTTGGGTTACACGGATGACCTCATTTAAGGTAGTAAGACCTTTTTTTACCTTCTCCCAACCATCCATACGGAGGGTATGCATACCTGATTGGAGGGCTTTCTTTTTTATCTGGTCAGAAGAGGTTCTGTGGAGAACCATATCGCGAATCTCTTCATTTAAGGGTAAAAATTCATATATGGCTGTTCGGCCTTTGTATCCTGTGAATTTGCAGGCTTCGCAACCCTTTCCCTCATAAATAGTTACGTTTTCTAAATTATTCTCAATTCCAAATTCAGTAAGAATTTCTTTGTCAGGCTTAGCTTCAACTTTACACTCAGGACATATAAGCCGAACAAGCCTCTGTGCAATAAAACATTCAACTGAGCTTGCAACTAAATAAGGCTCAACACCCATATCCAAAAGACGCGTCACGCCCCCAGCAGCGTCATTTGTATGCAACGTGCTAAAGACCAAATGTCCTGTCAAGGCAACCCGAATAGTTATCTCTGCTGTTTCAAAATCCCTCACCTCACCGACCATCATAATATCAGGGTCGTGGCGGAGCATTGAACGAAGTCCAGTTGCAAAACTTAAACCTATCTTCGGATGGACCTGTATCTGTGTAATCCCTTTAAGTTGATACTCTATTGGGTCTTCTATTGTGATAATCTTCTTTTCCTTTGCATTGATTTTGGAGAGGCAGGCATAGAGGGTTGTAGTCTTACCGGAGCCAGTGGGTCCTGTTACAAGTATCATACCGTTTGGCAACTGTATCAATCTTGAATAATTCTCCAGTTCTTCATCGGAAAAACCGAGTTCAAATAGCTCCTTTGTCATAACCTCTGGATCAAATATTCTGATTACAATCTTCTCTCCAAATGTAACAGGTAGAGAGCTTATTCTGAGTTCTACCTCATTGTCGTTGAAACTTGTCTTTATTCTCCC
>JBBIOC010000119.1:4840-5060 GCA_037443585.1 Candidatus Omnitrophota bacterium | reverse complement strand
AATCTTTAAAAATTTTATTTTTGCTTCTTTGAATAGAGGTTTAAAAGATTTATCCGGATAATTACTGCAGGTGACATAGTTTTTAATCTTTACATTTACTAGCATCTTGGCACACAATATGCAGGGTGAGTGGGTGCAATATATAGTCGAGCCCTCTATATTGACCCCGTGAAGCCCTGCTTGTATGATTGCATTCTGTTCAGCATGTATTGCCCTGCAT
>JBBIOC010000119.1:0-4788 GCA_037443585.1 Candidatus Omnitrophota bacterium | reverse complement strand
TCCTTTGTTCCTGATGGTGCGCCATTGTAGCCTGTTGTCAAAACTCTTTTATTTCTGACGAGGACCGCACCAACATGATGCCGCAAACAGGTAGACCTCTCTGCAACCAGAAAGGCCATCTTTAAAAAATATTCATCCCAGCTGGGACGTCTATACTGTTTTACTTTTCTCAAGCGCTTCTTCTATCTTCTGATGTAAAATTGGGAGCGTCGAATCGTTTATAATCAAAATATCTGCCATAGCAAGGCATCTGTTCAACTGTTGAGTGTTGGGCTGTTTTAGATTTTCTTGCTCCTCTTTTTTTATAAAATCAGCTAGGGTCTCTGCCTCTCCAATGCGCGCTCTAAGCCTTGCCCGTTCAAATCTCAATTCCACAGGTGCATCTATGCCCCAGAGAATAAAATCAGAGAATTTCTTGAGAGCCTTTATTTCATCAGGTGTCCTGATGCTATCAACGATATCTTTGTCTTTGATTTTCGGCATAATTCTTTCAGCAAGGACAGCTGGGCCAAATCTCTTTCTCAAGTCATTTCCTATGGTTATCAGGTTTTGGCGGGAAGGCTCTAAGCCCATCTTAGAAGCCTCCTCCCTTACTACATCTGACAGCGAATGATACTGAAAATTTTTTGACTTTAGATAATTAGCGACCTCGCCCTTTCCTGAAGCATTGGGTCCTGTCAGGCCTATTATCATACCTATTTCACCTTGGCGCCTGCTGAGATATCCTTCTCAGGTACAATAATAGCAAGGTTCTGTGCATCTAAAGCTGCGAGGAGCATTGCCTGGCTTTCAACGCCTCGGATTAATGCAGGCTCTAAGTTATCTATCACAACGACCTTTCTCTCTTTTAGTTCCTCTGGTCTGTAGTATGATTTTATCCCTGCAACAATCTGTTTAGTCTCACCGCCGATATCTATTGTCATAATATATAGTTTATCAGCATTCGGATGGTCTCTGACTTCTTTAATCTGGGCTATCTTTATACTGAGCTTTTTAAATTCCTCAAAACTTATCATAGCTTATGGATTTATTATACCAGATGCTTAAATATAATCAATCAAAGAATTTATAACTCTAACTCCATAAAATCTTCTGCTAAATTAACCTTTCCTCTATATTCTTTCCTGCACATATCCAAGATATTGAACCTTTCACATATCGGATACATATGCGTAAGGAGCAATTCTTTTGCCTTTGATTCCTCAGCTATTCTTCCAGCGAAAGAGGGCGTAAGGTGTCCTCCCATTTTATATTCATCAGGTGCAGAGCATTCTAATATTAGGATATCTGCATTAAGGGCTAGCTCTACTATTTCAGGGCAGTAGTCTGTATCGCCTGAATAGACAAATATTCTATTATCCGGGCATATTATCCTGTAGCCTATCCCCCCGCCATGGTGTCTTAGTGTTTTGGTAATAATTTCAAACCCGCCAATCTTAAAATTAGAGTCTGGGATTTCAAGGATATCAAGCTGATAGGTCGAAGGCTCTATTGTTTGTTGATAAAGGATTTTTATTATTTCATAATAAGAGGCAAGGCCTGATGGTCCATATACACTTAAAGGCTTTAATCGGGCATCCGGCGGTATCTTAGAAGCAAATAGTATAGTGGCAAATTCTCCTACGTGGTCTAAATGCAGATGGGTATAAAAGAGGAAATCCAAATCTCTGTAGGTAATATTTAATTTTAAAACCTGCCATAGTATCCCCGGACCGCTATCCATTAGGCACAATCTGCCATTTAAATCTAAAAATATACCGGGCGGCCTTCTCTTTAAAGACGGCGAGCCAGTGCCTGAGCCAAGGATTATTATCTTCACTTTCTCTGTTTTAATTTGTTTAAGTATAATACTAACAAAGTCTCTGATTCCGGGTCGATTTTTCTAAAACTGATGCCTACCCTAAAAGTCCTCTTCTCCTGAGAGTTTGATTCTTTGTCTTTAATCTCTTTTATCCACACTACTCGGCCTATGACCTTTATGGGTCTATCAAAATCAGGGACTTTAAAGTTGATATCTAATATCTCTTCAATATTTAATCTCTCATCTATCACCATCCCCAACCCAGCCTTTGACAAATCCTTTGTTATTCCTCCATGAAAAGCAGCTGAAGAATTCTGTATAGTTTTATAATGAACTGGTACCTCCTCATTAAATCTGATATAACGTCTTCGCTCTTTCAAGATGAGATAGCGGTCTATCTTTCCATAAGAGACTCCAAATCGGAGACGACGTTCTTCTTTATATATAACTATTAGGATTGATAACAGAATGACAAGTATTGTTCCGTAGAAGAGATACATATTTACCCTATCTCTATCAATTCATAATCCTGCGAACCAAGCCCAATCTTTTCGCCATGAACTATCTGTGCCATATATTCTATCTGTTGATATAGTCCCTTAAACAAGTCCCCTTCAGAGGTGCGATTGACTAAATCAATAGAGGCCTTATCAATGGCCACAGGGTCAAAACCTGCAAGGATTCCAATATCTTTTACAACCGGGGCCTCGTCTTTTGCCATACAATCACAATTCTTAGTTATATTTATCAAAAAATTCATTAGAATAACTCTTCTTTTAGCTGCCAAAAGAGTGCCGAGCGCATACTCTGCCATTTTTTCCTGAAGTCGGTTTGTCGTCTCAGTATATTTTATCTCAATTGCATCCCACCTGCATATAATAACACATTCGCCACAACCAATACACTTTTCTTTAACAATCAATGCCTTCTTCCTTTTGAGGGCTATTGCATTTGCAGGACAACAGTCGAGGCACAATCCGCAGCCTATGCATTTATCCTGGGTAACTTCAGGTTTTACATCTGAGTGTTGAGCAAGCTTTCCTGCGCGCGAAGCGCAGCCCATACCTAAATTTTTTATTGCGCCTGCAAACCCTGTTTGGAAATGGGCTGTCACATGGCTTAAGACAATGATTACATCCGAGTCATAGACGCCACTTGCAATCTTGACTGAATCAAAATGGTCCTTGTTTATAGATACGTTGCGGCTATCCCTTCCAAAGAGGCCATCTGCTATAATAACGGGTATACCGGTTGACTGGAGATTAAAACCATGCTCATCAGCTACCTTTAAGTGTCCAATTGAATTGCTCCGTGCCTCCCTATACAGAGTATTTGTCTCAACAAAATATACATTGCCGCTCTTTTCTTTTACAATATCTATTAAAGGACTTATCCACTGAGGTTTTATGAAGCCCGAATTTTTTGCCTCGCCAAAGGTGAGTTTGATTGCAACAAAGTCATCTGGACAGATGGCTTCAGATGCCTTAGAGGCTAAAGTAATAGCCTTGGTTTTTTCTGCTATAGATTCTGAGGTCTCGCTATCTCCCGCATTAATAAAATATAATTTACTGATACCTCGTATCATAAGTTTTACCAGAGATACTCGGTATTAGTGCCGAGTAACCATAAAGTCATATTTAAGTTACGAGGCACTTACGGTATCTTTCTGCAAGGGCTATCCTTTTTGAGATTGGTGGATGGTCGTAGAGCAAAAATTCAACAAATCTATTAGGCGATAAATCTTGCAGGTTCTGCTCTGCCAATTTTTTCATTGTATCTTTAAAGGCAACTGGATTATCTGTAAGCCTTAATGAAAAATTGTCTGCAAAGGTCTCCAACCTCCTTGAATAGAAATTTAAAACCGATTTTGCAAAAAGGCTGAATATTGAGATTTCAAAAAATAAAACTGGAATGCCTGCAATATCCTCTAATCCTCTAATTGAAAAATAGTAATGGGTTTTAATGAAGAATTGATTTGCCAGATAGAAATTTAAAAGGGTTAGAACTGAAGATAAGAACAAGAGTCTTCTGATGTGTGAACCTTTATGGTGGCCGAGTTCATGAGCCAAAACAGTCTCTACCTCATCTATTTTAAAATTTTTAAGCAGTGTATCGCAGAGGATTATGCGGCGGGTTTTCCCTATACCCACAAGCGCTGCATTGGCCTTCTTTGTATCTTTGCTAAAGTTTATCTGAAAGACCCCCTTTACCCCTATTTTGGATTTTTTTGCAAGATTTAGAATTTTGTTATTTAACTCTGGCTCCAAAACTGGTTTGACTTTGTAGAATAGCGGCAATATTAATATGGGCGCAAACTTCCCTAAAAATATTGATATAAAAATCCATAATAGTGCTGAGGAGAGCCACCAGTAGTATGGAGAGTTTCTTATAAAAAAGTAAATAGCCGCTATAAAAGGCAGCCCTATAATATAGCTTATTATCCCAGTTTTCAGTTCTTTCTTTAACCAATCACCCAGAGACTGGTTTGAGAGTTGAAACTTATGCTCTAAAATAAATTGAGAAAGAAAATTTATTGGCAGGCCTATTAAATAAAGGAGCATTCCAAAAATTGTAAAATAGACTAAAAGTTTAAGATAAGGCGGCTGGGTAATGTTGGATACGAATTTCTCGATATTCTTATTCATCCTAAAGTATAGAATAAAAAATAATATAGCAGGATAAAATAGAAGTTGAAAGAGCTTAATATTATTCTTTATCTTTGTGTAAGATTTTGCTTTGCTTTCAAGGGCTTCCATATTGCCTTTCTGCTATAAGGCGCCTTCGGATACTATTGAAAATCTCAATATACCTCTGGGTTCTATAATCGGGATATGTCCATTCCCACAGACGAAAGCTTCCTTTATGCCAGTAGAGCGTCACCTCGCCATACATCCCTTTCCCAAGATATAACCTGTGGGTATAGTCCTTTGTAGTAACCAAGACTAATTTTGAATCTGAGATATATCCGGGGTCTATATTAATCTTTC
>JBBIOC010000118.1:2519-5084 GCA_037443585.1 Candidatus Omnitrophota bacterium | reverse complement strand
TATATGTGATACGTGACTTTATAGAGATGCACGGCGGCACAATCACCTGTGATTCAGAATATGGAAAAGGGACTACTTTTACGATTAGGCTGCCAATAAGGAAGGGCAGATTAAGCAATGTAAGCAATGTATAAGATTTTAATCATTGATGATGAAGAGGCCCTATTAGATACTGTAGGAGGTTTTTTAAGAACAAAGGGGCATAATGTATTCACTTCATTAAATGGAAATATTGGATTAGAGGAACTTAAAAATCAAAATCCTCACCTTTTACTTTTAGACCTCAATTTAAAAGAAGGGCCTACCGGGATTCAAGTCTTAAGGGTTGCTAAGATGTTAAAACCAGATTTAAAGGTTATTATACTTACAGGGTTTGGCGAAGAAGAGGATGCAAAGAGCAGTTGTGTCTCACTTGGCGCAGATGCTTTTTTGAGCAAACCAACTTCACTAAAGGAATTGACAGAGAAGGTTGAAAAACTATTGGAGGGGAGATAATGTCAGAAGAACTTAACCAATTAAAACAGGAATTTCACAGCCTGAACAACTGGCTTAATAAGATCACTACACTTTCAGGATTAGCAAGGTATCAGTTGGAGACAAAAGGGCTCGATTTAGAAAGATTGGAAGAGGAGAGGGGAAGGCTTATAAAACTTTTAAACGACTTGGAAGATTATGCATTAAAGATAGGTGAGATTCTAAAAAAAATAAGAAACTCTGAATACTGAAAAACTGCCTTTGTCACCGCAAAATCGCAAAATACCGCAAAGACACAAAATTTTTCTCATCGAGATTTACTTTGCGCTTTTGCGGATTTTAGCGTTTTTGCGGTGTAAAGTGGACTTTTTAGCAATTTCAAAATTATAAAGGTTCGAAAGAACAAGATGGCTAAGAAACTCTTAATTGTAGACGATGAGAGAGATATCGCCTTTTCATTGAAGGAATTTTTTCTATCAAAAGGCTATGAAACCCAGGTTGCTTTTTCAGGCGAAGAAGCAATAAGGAATTTAGGCGATATCAGATTTGATTTAATTTTGTTGGATATTCAAATACCAGGGGTAAATGGTGTGCAGGTATTAAAAGAGGCAAAGAAAATATACCCTGGCATAAAGACTATTGTGTTAACAGGATTTTTAGAAGAATATAAAACAGAGGTAGAGCAGATAGGCTGCGACGCCTTATTGAGTAAGCCCTATTCCATTAATACAGTTTCAAAGATAGCGGATTCAATCTTGTCAGAAGATAGGTTTAACTATCAAAAGACCTTGATAGAGGCTAGTAAAGGAATGGTGCTTATAACTGATATTCAGAAATTGTTAAATCTGATTGTTTACATTGTAAAGCGACAGATTGGAGTAAATAGCGCCTGCGTATTTCAATACGACGAAGAGCAATCGTATTTTATTTTAAAGAGCCGACGTGGGGATAATAGAGAATTGATTGGATTTAGAATAGGGCAGGAACACCCATTAGTAACCTATTTAAAAGATAAAAAGAGCACATTTCTGCGTCAAGAAGAGGAGATGAATATACCTTCTGAACTCAAACAGGAATTAGAGAGACTGGACTGTGAAGTCTGTGTGCCAAGTTTTAGCAAAGGAAAGTTGCTTGGTTTTTTAATTTTAGGTCCGAAGCTTTCAGGAGAGACATATACAAAAGAAGAAATAGTTCTGCTTTCGACCCTTGCAAATGAAGTTGCCTTTGCTTTAGAGAATGCTAAAAATTTTATGGAGTTAAAAAGGCTTAGAGAAGATGAGCGGGAGAGTTATTTTCAGACAGTCTTGGCACTTGCAAAAACCGTAGATGAGAAAGATACCTATACGCGCGGTCATTTGGATGAGGTTGCAAGATATGGTATGGAGGTGGCAGCAGAATTGACAAATTCGAATGAGATTAAGATAAATATGGAGGAATTAAAGGTCGCGCTATTACTCCACGATATTGGAAAGATTGGGGTCCCAGATGCGCTTCTTCATAAAAATGGGAGTCTTACGCCCGAAGAATGGGAAATTATGAAACAGCACCCTGTAATTGGCGCAAGGATCATTGAACCAGTGACCAAATTAAAAAATGCTGGCAGGATTATCAGATACCATCAAGAAAAATTTGATGGCAGTGGATATCCGGAAGGGAAAAAAGGCAATGAGATACCGCTTGAGTCAAGGATAATCGCAGTAGTCGATGCGTATCACGCGATGGTTTCGGATAGGCCATACAGGAAGGCGATGTCAGCTGAAGTGGCATTAGAAGAGCTTAAAAAAAATTCAGGCACTCAGTTCGACCCTAAAGTAGTAGATGCTTTTGTGAGGGCATGGGAGAAGGGAAAGATAGTAAAATAGGTTATCAGGATATCAGATTATCGGGATGAAGGATATCAGGGTATCAGGCCATCAGGTGTCAACGTTTAATATTTTATTTTTTCTGATAACCTGATATCCGCTTTATCGTTTAATTTACCATGAAGTATATAATTTTAGTTGGCGATGGTATGTGCGACTGGCCTGTCAAGGCGCTTGAAGGCAAGACCCCTCTTGAAGTAGCCAAGATCCCGAATATGGAATATATTGC
>JBBIOC010000118.1:0-2470 GCA_037443585.1 Candidatus Omnitrophota bacterium | reverse complement strand
AGCGATGTGGCAAATCTTTCAATACTTGGGTATGACCCAGCTATTTATTATACTGGCAGAGGGTCGCTTGAGGCAGCTAATATCGGGGTAGAATTAAAAGAGAATGAGATAGCTTTCAGGTGCAATTTGATTACAGCCTCGGATGATATACTTGCAGATTATAGCGCAGGGCACATATCGAACCGCGAGTCAAAGGAATTGATTGAATTTTTAGATGAAAAACTGGGGTCCGAGTCTGTACGGTTTTATCCGGGGGTGAGTTATAGACATCTTTTGGTCTTGAGATTTGATAGAGACTCAGAGCTTTCAAAATTGAAAAAGGTCAAATGCATACCACCACACGACATCGTCGGTCAGAATATTGAGAGGAACCTTCCGAAAGGGGAAGGGTCAGAACTTTTAACTTCTCTTACAAAGAAATCCCGCGAATTGCTTTCTGCCCACGATATAAACAAGGTTCGGCTTGACTTAAAAGAAAACCCTGCAAATATGATATGGCTCTGGGGTCAGGGGGTTTTGCCAAAGATGCCAAAGTTTTATGAGAAATTTGGATTAAATGGAGCAGTCATTTCTGCAGTTGACCTCATAAAGGGTATTGGCAGAATCATCGGGTTGGAGGTTATAGATGTTCCCGGGGCAACAGGTTATTATAATACAAATTATCTTGGCAAGGCAGAATACGCAATAGACTTCTTAAAGAAAGGAGATTTTGTCTTTGTGCATGTGGAGGCGCCTGATGAGGCAAGTCATAATGGAGAATTGAGGGAGAAGATTGCCTGTATTGAAAGGTTTGATAAATTTGTGGTAGGGACTGTGCTTGAGAGGGTAAAGAAATTTAAAGATTTTCGTATAATAATATTAGCGGATCATGCTACCCCTGTTGAGATCAGAACCCACACTAGGGACCCTATATGTTTTGCAATATATGGGAGAGGCATTGCAGCAGATAGTTTTAAGTTTTTTAATGAGAGGGTAGCAGCGCAGTCTCTTTTGAGATTTCCAAAGGGGCATGAGTTGATTGAGTATTTTTTAAAGCTCTGAAAAAATGATTTCTATCACCGCAAAGACGCAAAATTACCGCATAGACGCAAAATTTATCAAAGAAAATTTTGCGCTTTTGCGGGTTTTTGCGCTTTTGCGGTGTAAATCGGGTTTTGGTTTTCTATTTAGATGCAAAAGGGCTTGATAGTTCAAAAATTCGGCGGGAGTTCCGTATCAGATACTAAACGGATACTAAACGTTGCAAAACGTATTCTCAAATATAAAAATAGAGGTTATGACGTAGTTGTAGTTGTGTCTGCCCTGGGAGGTACCACAGATGAATTATTGAAATTGGCGCATAAGCTAAGCCCAAACCCTACTGAACGAGAGATAGACATGCTTATTTCAACTGGTGAACAGGTCTCAGTAGCACTTTTAGCAATGGCGATAAATAGACTCGGGGGCGATGCTATATCTTTTACTGGCGCGCAGGTAGGAATTATTACAGACAGGAAGCATACCAAGGCAAGGATTATTGATGTAAACGCCGAAAGGATAAAGAAGGAATTAAAGAATGGCAAAATAGTTATTGTAGCAGGCTTTCAAGGCGTAAATCTGGACCAGGAGATAACAACACTTGGCAGAGGCGGTTCAGATATGACTGCAGTTGCTTTAGCAAAGACCTTGAAGGCTAAGATTTGCGAGATATATACAGATGTGGAGGGCGTATATACAGCAGATCCCAGGATTGTAAAGGATGCGAAAAAACTTTCTACAATTAGCTATGAGGAGATGCTTGAGATGGCCTCCTTGGGTGCGCAGGTTATGCAGGCGCGCTCAATGGAGGTTGCAAAGAAATTCTCTGTGCCCTTGCATATAAGGTCAAGTTTTTGCAATAGTAAAGGGACGATAATCTCAAAGGAGGTAAGGGAAATGGAAGAGGTGCTGGTAAGCGGAGTGACCCTGAATAAAAATGAAGCCAAGATTACAATCTGTGATGTTCCAGATAGACCTGGTATCGCTGCAAAGATTTTTGGGGAACTGGCAAAAGACGATATAAATGTGGATATGATAATCCAGAATATCTCAAGGACAGGAAGGACTGATGTCTCGTTTACTGTGCCTGCAAATGAATTAAACAAGGCAAAGGTTTCAGTTGAACAGGCGGTTAGATTAATAGGGGCAAAGAGTTTTGTCTATGACCTGGATATCGCAAAGGTTTCTATTGTAGGGGTGGGAATGAGGAGTCACAGCGGCGTTGCGAGCAAGATGTTCGAGGCGCTCGCCTCTAAAAAAATAAATATTGATATGATATCTACTTCAGAGATAAAGATATCCTGCGTGATAAAGCGGCGATTTGCAGAAGAGGCAGTTAGGGCAATACATAAGGCGTTTGGATTGGGAAAGAAATAAACAACATAGCAAAAAAGGTTACATTTCTGTCACTGTCAAAAATGTAAACTTTTTTAGGGAGTGAATGATGATGAAT
>JBBIOC010000117.1:0-5129 GCA_037443585.1 Candidatus Omnitrophota bacterium | reverse complement strand
AAATACTCAAATTGGTCTTTTTCAATTATAAGTGTGGCGCTGGTCATTATAACTGTATCTACCTTGTCAAATAATTCCTCTTTTAGAATCTTGCTTACGTTTACAGGGCAGCCGTTTAATGAGATTCTGGGGTTCGCCCTTTTTGAAATCTCAACCCAATAAACATATCCAGGGAGGTCCTGTTCTAAAAAGGCCTTTATGCTATCCGAAATATCTGCTACACGTTTAAGATAATAATTTATATCAAACCTTTCATTCTTTGATTTCAGGTCTTCCTTCTTATTTTTAAGAGAGGCGCATATATCTTTCAAGATAGGCGTGAGCCTATCGAAAATAAAACCTTTAACTCTTATACGAACCGCTTCTCCTTCGTTATCTTTCCTTCTTACCCATTCGCGAACTTCTGAAAAGAATACTTCAGATTCTATTCTTGCCTTTTCAACTAATTTGGGGGTCTCTTCGTCATCTATGGAGAGCAAAAAGCCTTTCTGGGTCTTTGGATTGAACAACGTATCTAAGAGGCGCTTAACACTGAAATTACTGATTGAAATACCGAGGTGTTCGGTTGCAACATTTTCTATATTGTGGGCCTCATCCAAAATTAGGATACTATATTCAGGAAGGATGTTTCTTTCAATCCGCCTGAGAGCGAGGTCAGTAAAAAGCAGGCTGTGATTGACAATCAAGATATCAGCATCCTCTATTTTCTTCCTTGCCTTATAGAAGAAACAATCCTTATAATATGTGCATTTTTTTGCAGGGCAGGAATCATGGTCAGAAGAAATAAGGTCCCAGATATATGGGTCAGGGAAATCTTCAAGGTCTGACAGCGATCCGTCTTCTGTAGTATAGGACCAATGGATTATCCTATTCAATTCCTCTTCCTGTCTCCTTGAAGAGATGAGCTCCTCTTTTTTTAGAATAACTCGCTTGAGTCTGCGCTGGCATAGATAGTTTGACCTGCCCTTTACCAGTATTGCATTGAAGTCAATATCAAGCGCGCTTTTAAGAATGGGTATATCCTTATTTAAAATCTGCTCCTGAAGTGTAATCGTATGCGTAGAAACAATGGAAGGCCTATCTGAATTTTTTACATTTTCTATCAAAGGCGCAAGATATGCAAAACTTTTTCCAACGCCAGTCCCGGCCTCTACAATTAAATGGCTTGGGTTCTCTATCGCCTCCTCAACTGCCTGTGCCATCTCTACTTGTTCATGGCGATATTCAAAGTCAGTCATTGCCTTTGAAAGCAAACCGCCATCTGAAAAAACCCTCTCTATATAGGTCAATGGTCTAATCATTCGTTAAGACTAAGGCTATTTTCATATTTAACTAACGAAGGTTACGGAAAGTTACATAAGGTTTCGGAAAGTTACGGAAGGTTACTTTCCTATATGTAACCTTCCGTAACATTAAGTAACATTCCGTAACCTTAAGTAACCTCCAATAGTGACTATCAATCTCTATCTTTGCCTTTTCAGTAAAAATATCTTCTTCTCCTCTCCCATTGCCAATCTTTTAATATTTGGTCTGTGTTTATATACAATGAGCAGGGCAAGAAGAGATGTAAATATTACAATTTCGGATTCAAATCCAAAGAGAAGACAGAGTATTGGAAATGATAAGGCGGCAATCAAAGAGCTCAAAGAGACATAACCAGAGATTAAAAAACTTACTATCCATATAAATAGCGCCAATAAGGATATCTTGGGGATAAGGCCAATTACTACACCAGCGCTTGTGGCAACCCCCTTTCCGCCTCTAAATTTTAAGAAAATAGGCCAGTTGTGGCCTGCTATGGCAGCCAGCCCAATAAATATCTTTTGAATTTGTGTCCCTGGGAAGATTATAACAGGGATATAACCTTTGAGGATATCGAGAAATAATACTATAATACCAGGGAGCTTCCCTATAACCCTGAATACATTCGTCGCACCTATATTCCCGCTGCCATATTGTCTGATATCGATACCTTTAAGGAGTTTAGCGAATATGTAGGCGGTAGGGACGGAACCAAGAAGATAACTCAAGATTAAACTCAGAAACAGTAACATCCTATTGTCTTCGTTTAGTTCGTTAAGTTCGTTGAGTTCGTTTAGTTCGTTAGAACGAAATTAACGAACCTAACGAAATTAACGAACCTTAGATTTTAATCAGGCCTCATTAAAAAGCTTAGAGCCTCTCCAGATATAATCAATCCCTGAAAGAACAGTAAAGATAGCTGCGAGATTCCAGAAGACCTCTGCGGTTTTAAAAGAAGAGAGCACTGTAATGATTGTGACCATCTGGAAAAAAGTTGTAGCCTTGCCTAACCAACTCGGATTAACCTTTAGCTTTCCAGTCACTAAATGTAAAACTGTAGCGCCAAGTATTATTATAATATCCCTACTAATAACTATTAAAACCACCCACGCAGGTATTCTCAAGCCATCTGGAAGATTTTTTATAAATGAGAGGGAGATAAATGCACAGATTAAAAGTAATTTATCGGCAATGGGGTCTAAGATTGTGCCCAACTCTGTTTTCTGTTTATGATTGCGTGCAATAAAGCCATCTATTGCATCACTTACAACTGCTAAGGTAAATATCCCTAATGCCCAGAACCTCAAATAGTCTTTTTGGGGGCTATAATATAAGACGCAGGCGATGAAGAAGGGGATGAGTAGTATGCGGAAGACGGAAATCTTATTTGCAAGGTTCATATAAATCTAAATATCAAAATGAGAGGTTTCGTTTAGCCCGTTAGGTTCGTTAGCCCGTTATGCCCGTTGAACGGGCTAAACGGGCATAACGGGCAAAACGGGATTAACGAACCTATTGCTTCCATATTTCCTTCAAGTATCTCGGTATCCCCGACGCCTCCTTAGGCCCTACCAATACCTGCCAGCTAGATTCATCTTCTAGTTTTCCACTCAACACTGCCACATATCCCGGAATTATAATCTTTCTATGCTTGACTGCTCTTTCTACTTCAAACTTCTGCATTGTCTTTGCAATAATCTCAGCAGTAAATTTTTCAGCAGCCCAGGCAGTCAGGACGCTCATACCCTCTGAATCTGTTACAAGCAGATAAGAAGGGATGCCGCTTGTTTCTATCTCAGGGCTTACTGTATAAAAGGTGAGTGAAAAGTTTGTAGTCACTAAAACGGGCGATGTCTCATTTGGAGCCCCTATGCTATAAAGTTTAGATTCTACAGTTACAGGTTTCTGTGGGTCTGTATATATATTCTGCCTTACTGTTATAAGCGGAAGCAAAACCTCTTTTTCCAAAGTATTTAGCACAATTATACCTGCATATTTCAGTATAAATGTGCTCGCCTTTGCTATGAGTTTAAACTTATCTTCATCTTCAACGAAACTTATAGCTGGAAATCCAAAATTTCTATAATTCTTTTTTAAGGCGAGCCGCCTAATCTGTGTCAAAAGGTTCAGGCCATCTGATATACTCATTTGACCCGGGTCTAAAACAATCTCTTCAAAGCCTATCTTTAAAATCTCTCTGACTAAGCCATCCAGTCCTTCCAATCCATTTGCAGCCACGACTAACGGGACTTGGAATCTCTTTGCAATATCAATCATCTTCTTCCAATTGTCATTAGTTGCAGAATGAATAAGCGGTCTTCTGTCAAAACAGACCTTTAGCGCCTCTTCTATTGAAGCCGGCTCCTCACTTATTAAAATCAGACCCATCTGCGAAACTGCTGAGATGTCTTTTACAACCTTGGCAAACCTTGCAGGGTCTTTGCTGGAATTTTTAATGGCAATCAGGTCGAGCCTGACAACTTGCCCTACCCTTTCAAAACTCAAACTATCTATTTCTTTTACCCTGTTTATAAGAGCGCTGTCTTTAAGACTATCCTCTACAGAAATGGCTATTGCAGTCTTGTGATAGAATGTCTTTTCATGACGAAATAGGACAGTCTCCCCGCCCACCTCAACCTTTCTTTCTCCCATCCCTATAGTTATAAGAGCTATAGGAGGCCTTGCAGCCTGGTCGAGCATCCTCCTTGCCTCATCACTGATATCAGGGCATTCATCAATAGATGCCTTCTTTGTAGCAAGCCGCATTGCAAATGCAAGGCAGGTTGGTGAGCCGCATTTTTTACAGTTTGTCTTGGGCAGTAGTTTGTAGATATCTAATCCTGACAAAGCCATATTTTAGAGCAGGCTTTCGCCTGCTATCCAATCTGGATAGCATCCGAAAGGATGCTCCTCTCTATTTCACATAATTGGTTCCATTGCCAGCGCCGGATGGCCAACCTTTTCTAAAAACGGTATGAGTTGCTCCATAGAAGTCGCTATGGTCTCATCTGCAATTTTATCCAATAAATCAGGTACTCCAACTTCGTTTGCCCTGACTAAAAAATTCTCTTTAATCTCTTCCTTTAACTCCTTTGGCATCCAGACAATTCGCAAAATCCCGCCTTCAGCAGAGATAAATTTTCTAGACGTAATGTAGAGTTTGCCTATTCCTATAAATCCTGGGGCTTGTTGTCCGCCGCCTACAGAGCCAGCAAGTGTTGAAAACCCCATGCCAATCGGCGTCTCCCCGCTATATTCTCTATTAACTATCATCACGCCATTTGCCTCAGGCAATACTGCTGCAATGCATTCAAAACATCCGCAAGATGTCATCGGGTCATAAACAATTGAATATGCATTGAATTTTTGCAGGACATAATTGGACTTTGGATAGATAAACTCATTTACACCTTTCCACTGCCCTCTGACTGCATCTATGGGTTCACCTTTTTTAACGGGCTGGTTATGGCCGTGAGGATTTATCTCAAATGAGGCCTTGCAATCCAGCCAGTTATAAGCTCCGCAGAGACCTAACCTCTCAGGCGTGACAATGCATACATGTGTTGGCGCATAACTCTGACAGAGTGTGCAGGAATAAAAGGTATCTACATCCTCATCAATCATCTTAGCAACGCGCATATCCCTCTCTTTATAAGCGGCCTCTGCCTCCTTTATAATCTCCTGTATATCCTTATTATCAGTAAATATCTTCACCTGAACCTTATCTACAATAGCAGGGAATTCATCTAAAAAGCGCGCCCTTATGATATCCCCAAAGTGACTGAGTCTCAATCCTGCCTTAAAAGCCTCTTTACTAACACGAATCC
>JBBIOC010000116.1:3670-5159 GCA_037443585.1 Candidatus Omnitrophota bacterium | reverse complement strand
AAGCCAGAGTAAAAGAAGTAGTGGAAGGGTTTGTTGAGAAAGAACTTGGCATGCGAAAGACTATTGATATTGGGAAGACTGCGGAGAAAGCTGCTGTTGGCGCAGCTGAAAACTAATCGCAGAAATTGGCTAAGGTTAGGAGGAGCATGAGGAGCATAAGGAAAAATACTATACTTAAAGATAGAAAGGGAGGAAAATAAAATGGCACTTATGCGCGCGTTTTCTAAGGTGGATAAAGAGGGCAAGATAAAGCTACCCGGCAATATTCAACGCGCAGCAGACTTAAAAGCTGGCCAATTGGTCGAGCTGAAGATTGTGGGGGCAACTAGAAAGAAAGACATTCTTATTGCCTCAAGAGAAAGCGCGAGGTAGCGAAATTTGTTTTAATCGGGAGGTAAAGAAATGGTTAGAGGAGTCACAGAGCTAAGTGGGTTAAGAGAAATAAGAACGATGCATAGCTCCAGAAAACGGTCTATTTCTCGCGTACAAAGTTCGGCTTATCTAGATTTGTATATGTTGCGCAAAGAAAAGGATAGGCTAGAAAAAGAGGTTTATATCCTAGATAAGAGAAAGAAAAGTATGCAAAAAAGGCTTTCTGAGATTGATACAGAGATGGAAAAGTTAGAAGAACAAGAGGCCACAAAACGGCAGGCAGATCCCGAGGGGTTTAAAAAGCCTCCAGCCAAAGACTGGAAGACCATGTCTCTAAAATATTAAAGAAATCTTTTTTGCCGCAAGGAGAGAATAGGATAATGAAGTGGAAAACCTTTGATTTCAAAAGTCAAAAGGCAGGCAGAAGAGGAGAGGTTTTAAATAAACATATATATAGATGCGGATTTTGTAGTGGGAAAGGATTCGCTCCTTCTAAGAAGGATACAAGTTGTCCTGCCTGTTTCGGCGCTGGGACTATAAAGGTTCAACCCCCCGTTGTGATTTGTGCGTATTGTAACGGTTCAGGGAAATCACATTTAAACACGGATCTTAGTTGCAGTGTTTGTAGAGGAAAAGGTGTTGTGAGTGTCCAAACTTCGCAGGTTGAAATGTGTCCGACTTGCAGAGGAAAGGGGAGAGAAAAAGGTGGTAACCTGCCTTGTTTGACTTGTAGAGGCATAGGAGTTATTATAAATATTATAAAAGAGAACTCTGAAAAAAGTATTTTTAACGCAGATATACGCAAATCTAACGCAGATGGTCGCAGATTCTCTGACGAGACATCTGCGATAGATTTAAGACCAGAGGAAATTTCTCAAGCTATAAGAGAAAGAGCAAGCCATATTTGGGAGGAAGAGGGAAGGCCTCAAGGTAAAGACATAGAAATCTGGCTTAGAGCTGAGAAAGAGGTACAAGAAGATTTAAAACAATGAGAGTAAATAGGCGACCGCAGGAACTAAGGTGCGATGAATGGGGTCTACACTAAAACCTAACTCTTCTAATGTGATTGTGCCTAATAGTGGTTCACTGCCTTTATCGCCAAAAATCACAGGGGTAG
>JBBIOC010000116.1:0-3655 GCA_037443585.1 Candidatus Omnitrophota bacterium | reverse complement strand
AGCCAGAATTAAGCCGAGTTTTCGCTGTATTATTTTGCCGCTGGTAATTTTCAACGGCCGGGTCTCCATAGGTTTGATGTTGATACGTTTAAGTATCTCTTCAGGGACCCAACTATATGTAGCACCTGATGTAGCACCTGTATCTACAATGGCTTCTAAGAAAACTTTATGCTTAGGATGTTGAGGATTAGAAATCTGTATTGGTTCACGAAATGTACCCATTTTATTACCTCTACGCAAGTCTACCATACCAGGTCTAACAAGTCAAGAGAAGAGTATTAGAGGAGGAGGACAACAAATATGGCAAAAGAGCAAAGAAAAGAGAAAAAAGAAGGCGAAGGCGAAGGGATAGATTTTGATTTTGGGATAGGACATTTGAGTTTAGGCGGTCTATTTAAGGGGATTGAGAAATTGATTGACTTAGCTAGTGAATTAAAAGAAGCAGGCGGCGAAATCAAGAAAGAAGGTGAGATAGACTTAAGCCATCTAAAAGAGGGAATGAAGGGCGTGTTCGGATTTTCTATAAAGACTCTAGCCGGAGAAAAGACTATAGTTGAACCTTTCGGTAACATCAAGAAGACACCTAAAGGACCTACTGTTGAGGAAGAAAGAGAGCCCATTACTGATGTATTCGATGAAAAAGAAGAGGTTGTAGTTATGGCAGAGATGCCTGGTATTAACGAGGAAGGTATTTCAATAGGTTTAAAAGGAGATATATTAGAGATAAAAGCAGTGACAAAAGAGAGAAAATATCGTAAAGAAGTGTTGATACCTGCCAGAGTTAAGCCTGAGACTCTTTCCTCAAGTTATAAAAACGGCATCTTAGAAATAAGAATAAAGAAATGCTAAATGGCATTAAAAGGATTAAAAGATGCGGCGTTAAAGTTAATTCTTTTTGGCGGAAAAGGTGGCGTAGGAAAGACGACCTGTGCCTCAAGCGCAGGTCTTTATTTAGCTGAAGATTTTAAAACACTATTAGTTTCAACAGACCCAGCGCATTCGCTTTCTGATAGCTTAGGTCAGAAAATTGGGGATGAAATAAAGCAGGTACAAGGAATAAAAAACTTAAGCGCACTTGAAGTAAGCGCAGAAAAAGCTCTTTCTAAATTTAAGCTCGAATATGAGGATGAGATAAGGAAAATCTTAGATACCTCTACCTATTTAGACCAGGAAGATATTGATTCTGTCTTTGCCTTGCCTATACCGGGTATGGATGAGGTAATGGGATTTAAAACCATAGTTGACCTCATTGATGAGGCAAATTTTGATAAATATATCGTAGACACAGCGCCTACAGGCCATGCGCTTAGACTTCTGACTTTACCTGGTCTTTTGGATGAGTGGATTAAGGTGATGGCAAAAATGAGGTGGAAGTATAGGTTCATCGTGGAAACTTTTGCTGGAAAATATAAACCCGATGAAGGCGATGATTTTCTACTATCTATGAAAAAGACAGTAAAGAGGATAGAAGGTTTGCTTCGCGACCAGAATAGGTGCGAATTTATTGCGGTTACTATCCCAGAAGATATGGCAATCTTAGAGACTGAGAGATTGATAAATAATTTGAATAAATATGGAATAAAAGTAAGACAGTTGGTGATCAATAATGTAGTAGAGAATTTTAAGGATTGTCAATTTTGTGGAGAAAGAAAAAAAGAACAGCAAAAATATATCATTCAGATAAAAAGAAAATTTGGCAATTTAGGGATAACCACTATTGGGCTTAAATCAAGAGAGATTAAGGGAATAGAGTCTCTTCAAGAATTCAGCAAGGCTTTATTTCAATAGATTACGGATTGCGCAAGAGGTTGTGAGTGCCCACTTTACGCAGATAGGCGGTATCGCCAATTTTCTGGTAGGTAATACGGTAGTTCTTTGAAATTCTAATTTCAAATATATCTTCTTGACCGGCCATCTTTTTGTGGCCCAAGGAAGGATGAGCAGGATTTGATTGAAGAAGCGCAAGTGCCTTTTTGGTATTATCTTTAAGCCCCTGAGGCAGTCTTTTGTAAAGTCTAATGAAGGTATGGGTAGCTTCTATATGCATTAGTGATCGAGTTCTTTAAAGAGTTCTTTAAGGTTTTTAGTTTTGGTAAGACGGCCTTTTTTGATATCCTCATGGGCATTGGCTTCTTCCTCTTGCCACTCTGGAGTATAGAAGTAGGCTTGGTCTTTAGGAATTAGTAACTGTGGCTCGAGGACAATCTTATTGCTCTTTACCTTGATGTCAAGATAATCATTTACGTGAAGATCGAGGTTTTTTACTACCTCTTTTGGCAGGGCAATTTGATAATTTTGACCTAATTTTCTTAGCATAAGGGTCACCTCCTAGCTACAATAGAAGTGTATCCTATAATTTATATTTTGTCAAGATATAATTTTATGAAAATATGAATAGTGCAACTCTGGCCTTAAAAGTAAAAGAGGCGTTAGCTAAAGATGTAGGCCGCTCAATTGTTCGAATTGACCCTGAAGATATGAAGGCTTTGGGTGTTGAAGTGGGTGCTATCATAGAGATTGAGGGAAAAAGAAAAACGCCCGCCAAGGTGATGCCCTGTTATGCTGAAGAAAGAGGTAAGGCTATAATCCAAATGGATGGCATATCCAGAGAGAATGCACAAGTAGGTTTGGATGAGAAGGTAAAGATTCGTAAGATTGACTATAAGTCTGCTAATAAAATTACCCTTTCTCCTTTATCTGTCTCAAGCCTACTTCAGAGAGATAAGGATACAAAATATATAGGTTCACTTATAGAAGGGCTTCCTGTCACTATAGGAGATAGGGTCAGGGCTACGTTATTTGGGTCAAGGTGGTGTGATTTTAAAGTAGTGGATACTATTCCTGATGGTGCAGTTTTGATAAATCCAGCAACTTTAATAAGAATGGAGACAAAAGAAAAAGGAGAAGTAAGGCCTTCTAAAATTTCTTATGAGGATATTGGTGGACTCACGCCACAGATTCAAAGAATCAGAGAGATGATTGAACTGCCTTTAAGATATCCTCAAATATTTGAAAGATTAGGAATTGATGCACCTAAAGGGGTTTTACTTTATGGCCCACCAGGAACAGGAAAGACTTTAATTGCCCGTGCTGTGGCCAATGAGACGGATGCTTATTTTACGCATATTTCAGGTCCGGAGATTATAGGAAAATTTTATGGGGAGAGCGAGGCTCGTCTTCGGAGTGTTTTTGAAGATGCCCAAGCCCATACTCCAGCAATTATTTTTATTGATGAAATAGATGCCATTGCGCCTAAAAGGGAGGAGATGGGTGGTGAGAAACAAGTTGAGAGGCGTGTTGTGGCTCAGCTTTTGGCATTATTAGATGGATTAGAATCTCGTGGACAGATTATCGTCATAGGCGCTACTAATATTCCAAACACTCTTGATCACGCATTAAGGAGACCTGGCAGATTTGATAGAGAAATATCTATCCCTATCCCTGATAAAAATGGAAGATTACAGATACTACAAATTCATACAAGGGGAATGCCATTAGCAGAAGACGTTAGTTTGGAAAGATTAGCTGAAATCACCCATGGATTTGTAGGAGCGGACTTAGAGGCTTTGGCGAGGGAGGCAGCAATGTCAGCACTTCGTAAGATTTTACCTAAGATTGATTTTGAAATGGCCGATATTCCCTATGAAACCTTGAT
>JBBIOC010000115.1:0-5180 GCA_037443585.1 Candidatus Omnitrophota bacterium | reverse complement strand
TGAAAGTAAAATAGAGCTTGCTTCCCTAAAAGACATCTCAGATATACATATACCTGAGTCACTTGGTAGAATAACAGAGGTGTGGAATTCAAGCCTCCCCAACCCAAAACGTATCATCCACTTCCAAGACCTACACACCCAATACGATGCCCAGAAAATAAACTCCCAGCTAATAGAATACCTCTATAAGACCTATAATATTGACTTAATCCTCTCAGAAGGCGCCTCTGAAATTATAGATGTATCTATCCCAAGAGAATTTCCAAGGAATGACAATCTAAGAACTAAAGTAGCAGATACCTTTATGAGAGCAGGCGAGCTCACAGGTGAAGAGTATATTGCAATTACAAAGAAATACCCTTTAGAGCTCTGGGGTGTTGAAGATAAGACCCTTTATAATAAAAATAAAGAGCAGTTTAATAAGGTAATAAAGTATTCTAATGATGCCCAGGTCTTTTTAAACCAGGTAGATGAGGCAATAAAAGCCTTAAAGCCTGTAGTTTACAACAAACAAATAAAAGACTTAGAAGAAAAAGAATTACTCTTTAATGATAAGAAAATAGAATTAAATGACTATCTAAATTATCTTACCCAAACTGCCAAAAAGCTAACCCTTGATATTTCAAACCCCTATACAAATATAACTCTCTTACAACAAAGCCTCTCTTTAGAAAAGACCCTAAAACCTGAGAAAGTCCAAGAAGAATTAAGACTCTATCTAACAGTTCTAACTCAAAATCTAACATCTAAATCTAAAACTAAAGACTTAGAAGAGCTAACCCAAAAAAGCCTACTCTTTCAGCAAGAGAAACTCTCCCCCATTAAATTCTACACTTTTCTTAAAACCTTAGGAGAGCAAAACAATACCCCTCTTTCAAGCTATAAAGCCCTATGCTCCTTTACTGAATACTTAGAGATAGCCTCAAAGTTAGAAGGCTACAAACTCTATCAGGAGCTACAGGCTCTCTTAGAAGAACTAGAGTATAAAGCCTGCCAGAATGATGACCAAAAGACCCTTCTTAAACTCTCTAAAAACTCATCCTTCCTAAAAGACTTCTTCAATCTAAAGGTCTCAAATGAGGACTTAGAGTACTTCTTAAACAACAAACCCACCCATAAAGTAGGCTATTTTAAAGATGTCCTGACAAGACTATGGAAGTCCGACTCCCATAGTAAGGGTTTTATAGATTTTAACCCTGAGTTAATAGACTCACACTTCCAGGAATTAGAGGACTTCTACAAGGGAGCGCGATAAGGCAATAGTTAATAACACCTTAAAACGCCTACAAGACCTCAAAGAAGACTCAGCCATCCTAATCGTAGGAGGTTTTCATACAAAAGGTATGACAAGGCTTCTTCGCGAAAATAACATCTCCTATATTGTGCTTTCTGTAAATGCAGAAGGCGATATGGATGATGAGCTCTATCACAGGCTCCTCTCTGGCAAAAAACACTCTTTGGAAGAGCTCCTTAAGATAGATAAAACCTCTCTAAGAACAGAGGTCATCTTTGAAAAAGACCAGGACTTTTCAAAAAGCCTGCTTATCTGGACTAAGTTCAGCGTAGCAAAATACTTACAGAATCCGAACCCTTCATTAATTGAAGACCTAAGAGTCGCTTTTAATAATGTAAAACCAGGCTTAAAAGGCATCTTTGGAAATGCAGAGCTCTCAGACTTGGTTGAGACTGATAAAGAGGTCTATGTGCTTTATACCTTGGGTGAAGAAGAGAGGGTAATTTTGTTTGATAAAGCCACTAAACAGACAAGGCTTGCTGAAAGAGAAGAGCTTGAGAAGGCATTATTGTCTAAATTCTTATCTGACTATTCATATTTTGAGCAGAAGTATCTTTATATGATTCGACTTTTATTCGAAATTGGACAGCAGCATCTTTTTGCTAATTGGGATAGTCCAGGTGTAAAAGATGAACTGAAGGAAAAATTCTTAGATCAGCTTATTAGAATGAATGCAAGTTATCCGGGGGGACTGCGGGCCTACAGGGAAAATGCTAAAAGACTGATTGGTGCCGCACAAAGAGGTGAAAATCCTTTTGAGGGCTGCACTCCAGAAGTGCCCCAAGGTAGAAATATACCTGATATTGATGAACAGTTTTATAGATTAGCAGAAGAAGGCTTAAAGTCTGTAAATAAGATTGCTATTGTATTAGTTGCAGGTGGATTGGGTGAACGGTTAGGATATCCAGGGATAAAAATTGGTATTCCCTTGTCTTTAATTACAGAAGAAACTTATTTAGAGCATTACTTAAATGCAATATCAGCCTTAGAAGAAAGATACAGAGAATTAGCAGGTAAAGAATGTAATATTCCATTTACAATAATGACCTCAGAAGACAACCATCAAAAAACAATAGAACTATTGAATGAATTAGGTTATTCTGTTCAAAGCGAACAAGGGGAAAAAACAGTAGTACAGGGAGAAAGACAAATAACCTTACTTAGACAAGGTTTGGTGCCAGCAATAGCTAACAGCGATGGAGATTTTGTTTTAGATCCGAATAAACCTTATGAATTGCAAGCCAAGCCACATGGTCATGGCGATATTCATATGTTAATTGCTAAGCATAAGTTAGTATATGATTGGATTTCTGCAGGCAAGGAATATACTGTTTTTATCCAAGATACTAACGGTCAAGTGTTTAATGGTATTTTACCTGGATTAGGAGTTTCGATCGAGCAAGATTTTGACTTTAATTTCCTTACGGTTCCTAGAGAGGCAGGTGAGAGAGCAGGAGCAATTACAGCTTTACGATATAAAGATGGAAGGGTGATTACGGGTAATGTGGAGTATAATCTACTTGACCCGTTATTAAAAGCCACTGTTAATAAAGACGGAGATGTTCCTGACCCACAAACAGGTAAGTCTCCTTACCCAGGGAACACTAATGTTTTTATAGTGAAGAATTTGACCTATAAGGGAACTTTGCAGCAAACCAAAGGCGTCATTGCTGAATTTGTCAACCCTAAATTTAAAGATGACACCAAAACCAGTTTTGTTCCTACACGGCTGGAAACTATGATGCAAGATTTGGCTCAAGTAATGCGCAATGTTGGCTTTACAAATTTCTATAGTAAACGGGATATATTTTCACCAGTAAAAAATAATCTTGAAACCGCAAAAGGTTTGTCTGATAAGGGAATTTATCCTGATTCTATGTCTACGGGAGAAGCGGATTATTACGGGTATTATCGCAAGTTATTAGGATTAGCTGGAGTGGAGGTAGTCATAGAAGGAGAGGTAGAACGAACAAGAGGGGTTCCGTATCAGAGTGGGGCAAGAGTAGTTTTGAGTCCTAGATTTGCAGTAAGCCCTCAAGATGTAATCAAAAAAGTAAAAGGCGGTTCAATTACTAAAGAGTCTGTATTAATAATAGATGGAAAAGATATTTACCTAGAGGGTCTCACGATAAACGGTGCTTTGATAATTCGCACAGCCCCAAATGTAAAATTGAAAGTTAATGGTTTGGAAGTAAAAAATGAAGGCTGGGAATTTATTGATTTAACTGATGAAGAAATGCAGAGCCCTGACGTGCCAGATTATTTAAAGATTCGGGGATATCGTTTAGTGAAACGCGGTCAGCAGATTATAGAAATAACAGAGCCCGGCGAATATGAAATAGGTGCAGATGGAATTCTCCGTCAACAGTTGCAGGAAAGACTGGTTAAAGATGATAGGAGTGACAAAGGTTCTTCTTTGGAAGCCATAGGTTCTGTCTTAGGCCTTATTGATACAATGATAGAGCAAGGGATTAAAGTGGGTGATAGGATAACTGTATTAGGTATTAAAGAAGCTAGAGGGCGTTCCGAGACAACAGTTAGAGATGAATTCAGGGATGCAGAAAGATTAGGATTGATTAGACTTACAGATAAAAAGGATGAGAAAAGAAGGCAGGAATACGAAGTCCTTGTGGCACTTACTCAAGAGCAGCGAAATAACTTACCCGAGGATGTGCAAAGAGATCTGAATCTAGGGCATACGAGGTTTGGCCAGCTTCCTGGTTCAAGAATCGAAGTGATAAGTCAGGCACTGCGAAGTGTGGCAACTGGAGTAAGAGCAGAAATTCAAACACGTATAGCTGGAGCTGAATTGTCTAAAGCTATAATAGAAATAGGATTCAAAGATATAGATGTGCTTATTAGTGTGATAGCATCCCAACTCCCTCAAGACATACCGGTTAAAGATTTAAGCTTTATGGTTTGTAGCGATGGTCTTTGGATTGTTGGACCTGAGCAAGAGGATAAGCCACAAGTCTTTATACGAATAAGCCCAGACAAACAAGTAGCTGTGTCAGAGGGAATAAAAAAAGTTGTTGAGGTTTCTGAAGCCGCAATGGTTAGCGAGAAGGTCAGTATCGGAGATGTTACAAGGATTTCAATTGCCGCTACTGAGCCAGCTGCTAAGCGCGAGATGATTCGCCAGGTTGTGGCAAATTTAATCACTGAAAACGAAGCTATTGCAGAAGGCTTAAGTCATCAAAAGCCAGCATATTCAATTACCCCGCTTATGGAAAGGTTCGTCTTTGGGGCACAGCTTGAAAAGAAATATCTGGATGGATTTAAAAAGGCAGCAGAAGCGGCAAGGACTAAATATCTAAAATTATTTGAGCTTTATGAACATATGATGGACCCTTCAAAGAGACACCTTCCTTTTAGACTTGAAATCCCTGTAGAACTTTTTACAGAATTAAATATTGACAGAATTGTTGAGATGTGGATAAAGGATGCACCTTTGGCAACAGCAGGATTAAGAAAGGGGAGTAATCCATTGGCATTTTTTGATGCGTCAGCAGATATGAATATGCTTTTGGCATTATTCATAGGGAATGAACTGGCAGAGATGGCAATTCGCACAGCAGAAAGCCAAGGTAAAGGCGTAGAGACTGTTCATGCAATTGTAGCCGGTGAGGTGAGATATAATACAGTCCTTAACAATGAGATGTTGGCACGCAGATTCGCCACTATGGGGATAACTGTGCATAGACCAAAACCCGGAACTCATTTATCCATAGGTGCCACCTCTTTTATAACTACTCTGATGGATATAAAGTTTACGATATATGACACTGCAAGCCATTCAGCGCGGGCTACATTCGCTTCAAAAGTGATGGGGAGCCTTCGTCCCTATATTTCTCCTTTCCTCAGAAAGGGTTTTGAGTTATTGGGT
>JBBIOC010000114.1:476-5211 GCA_037443585.1 Candidatus Omnitrophota bacterium | reverse complement strand
AAACGTTTACCGATTTCTACATCATCCAGACACCGCCTGCAAAGCTTTTGTCCATCATCTGCAATTGGATTTTTGTGACAACCTTTACATGCCCTCTCATCATTTTCAATGACTTCACCCTGGATGAATTTCTCTATTGCCCACCTGTTTTCAGTCAAAAGTATTGACTTGTGTGGCTGGTATTTTCTATGGCTAAGTTCGTTCTTCAATTTTTTTAATACCTGCGAAAAATTACCCAATGCTTTCCCGGAGACTTCCGAACCCGCCAAGTGGATAGAGATTTCAGCCCGGAGTTCCTTAAGCGCCCACTTATCGAATTCATTCTGAAGTTTATCGAGTTTGTTTCTTGCATCTTTAATATTCGGAATAAGGATATAAAAATTCCCCCCCGCTGAGATAATGAGATTGCATAAGGATAAATCAAAGGTATGAAGTATTTTGTGGGAAGCAATTTCCGAAATAAGCTGAACAAATAATGAGCGAGCCCGCAGGCGCTTGGCGACATTACCCTGCTGGGAAAGAACCTCAAAAATATAAGACTGAATACCAGAAATATCTCCTCCGATAAGTTGGAAAACAAAACTACTTATATTTATCTCATTTCCTTCATTTTTATAATCGTAAAGACAAGCAGTAATTGCTGCAGTTGTTTTTAAGTGGTCAAATAGTGAAACATCTGGTTCGTGCTGGTAGGCAGCGCTCGGGATGCACCAGGTATATTTCCAGAGCAGGAAATAGATTTGCTCAATGGCTTGCAAAGGAGATGACCGTGTAAAATTTAAACTCTTAACTTCATCATTAAATCTATTTAATAGACCGATATAGTCTTTAGATGAGTTATTCTTATCAGCCTCGGGGAAAACCTCTTCAAGATTAGTCTCTCCTAATAAGGCCAATTTATGATATCTATCTTCTTTTCTTTTATTAGAAATGGATATTCTGGAGATAGTTGAAATTAAGCGGTCAGCAAATGGGTCGCCTTCTTCTTCATTTTTGAGTGGAATTCGTTCCATCCCAGCAGAAATGGCATCGGCTAAAGAGATAAATTCTACTTTCTCATGATGAGTCAAAATGGAAGAATCTATTATTGCAAGTTCATTATCAGAAAACATGGTAGCAAGCCGAGGCCTTTCTCTAAGACCATCTTTCTGCTGAAACCAATTAATACCCCAGTCGGAATGAGTTTGCATGGGCTTTTTGGGATTATCCTTTGCCCTCTGCATAAACTTCCCAATATCGTGCAACAGGGCCCCTAATATTACCGCCTGGCGGGTTGTGTCATTCTTACTCATAGCTTTTTAGTTTCTTTTCCGCATCAGCAAAGGCATCTATCACTTTCTCCTTTATAAAATTATAAATCTTTTTTGCCTCTTCTTCCGAATATACATAGGTGGTCTTATTTCTGGCATCGATGATTTCAAGAAAGAGTTCTTCATCTTCTATAAGACCTGATTTAAAGGCGAATTGAAAACAGGCCTTAGGGTTAAAATAATCCAATTTTTGCAAACGGGCAATTTTTTTGTATATCTTCCATAAAAGCTCATAACTAAATTCAAAACGTTTAATCACCGCGTCCCGTTTTATGTCACTCTCTTCTTCTATGTCTACGGCTTCTTTTAACCTGTTAAAGGCTTCTTTAAATTGTCTAAATAAACTCTGGATTTCTTCGTTTGATGCCATTTCTTTATCTCCTTTAATGCGATTTTTAAAAAATTCTTATCTTCTACAGACAGGAAATCTATTATATCTATATCGCGCAATGTTTTTATATTTCCAAATTCTTCTCGGATTCTGACCAGAATTGAATTCTCCAAGGGTCTATCACAAACAATTCCGACGTCTATGTCGGAACTTGGAAAAATTTCATTCTTGGCAAAAGAACCGAAGAGAAAGACTGCACAGTTGTCTTTAGGGACATATTTAAAGATAATCTTCAGAATCTGCTTCTTTAAAAGTGCCTTAACCATTTATACTTATCATTTACATATTTACTATCTCATACCTTCCCAACCCAAAGGTAGTGTTTTTGCCAACATGGGTATATTGACCAAAAAAGAGCGGGTGTAAAAAGGGGCTGAACTCCCCGGTGTAAGTAACCTTTCCTATAAAACCACCTAACTTCATCCTTGTATCCTGCCTTGAAGAGTATCTCTCCCAGTCAACCCATCTGAGGCTTGACTCTTTTATTCTAATCTCTTCTGCCTGAGAAATCAATAAGTTATAATCTACCTTTAGCTCTTCTCCACAATGAAAATACGATAAGGCAGAAAGCCGATGAAGTAGCGACCTTATAAGAATATGAAATTCAGGTTTAACTACAAGGTCATTTCTAAATTTTATGCGGGTAGGGGTGGTAAAAGAGAGCGAAAAGGAATCAGCATTAGAAAAATTGGTAATTAAATAATCATCAAAACTAATCTCTGAATTTATATTCCTTATAGTTTCGTCCCGAGAATCATATATCTTTTTATTATCAGAAGAACAAATCTGGTATAATTCGTATCCCCCACGGTTTTTGCCAATTCCTATATTTCCAAGTTCTTTAAATGTAAAAACAAAATATGGGAAATAATCTATAGCCTTACCAATGAGAATAAGATTAAAGCCAAGGGTTTCGCCTTGACGATATACAGTTTTGTCCTCAAGCGGTGGTTCGATGACAAACGGACGGGGGATTTCAGAAAGATTTTTTAGTCTGTTTGTTTGCCTGGAAGGCGAAGTTTCAAAAATATAGGCATAAGCACACTTCTCTTTAAGTGTACAGTTGCTACAAGTTTTAACTTTCTTATTAACACAGCAAATTTGACGAAAACTTATTCCAAACCCACCCCGAAGTGTTGAACCCTTATAGGGAGGCAGGATTAGAACATCCCTTGCCCTTAATAAAAATTTATATTTTGCTATAGCCAGCCACATAAACAAAGACCGCTTATTGTCTTTGCATCTATAATCTTTTTCGCTTTGAAGAGTTTCTTTATCCGGGGTTTGTTAAATATAAAGGTCTGGATGATTTCGTCCTTTTCAGCAAGGCATTCTCTCTTTGTCAGGCCTTCTGCCTTATAGATAGTTATCCTTTCTGTGGTATATCCAGGGGCGGGAAAGATTTCGCCTAACTTTGTAAATCGTTTTGCAGAATAGCCTGTCTCTTCTATTATCTCGCGCCTTGCGCAGGAAATTGGACTCTCGCCCTTTTTGAGCGTCCCTGCCGGGAGTTCATATATATAAGAATCTATAACAGGCCTATACTGCCTCAAAAGTATAATCCTATTTTTGTCTAAAAATGGTATGATGAGTGCTGCGCCCGGGTGCTTGACTATTTCAAGATTTACAATATGGCCATTAGAAAGTCGCTTCTTCTGCTCAAAAAGGCTGATAAGTTTTCCTTTAAAAATTATCTTAGTCCCTTTCATCTCTGCGTTTTTGCGGAATTTTGCGTTTTTGCGGTTAAATCTTACCAAGAAACATCAAAACCCCAATTATCACAAATATCCCTGCCCCGCCATATCTTATAAATTCTGGCTTTAAAAACTTTCCCAAGGCAGCGCCAATCAAGACTGAAATTGCAGTAACTATTATATAGGCAGAGATAGAGCCGAGCCAGACTGAAAAAGGCTTCACTGATTTAGACGCCATACCTATGCCTACAATCTGAGTCTTGTCTGCAAGCTCTGCAAAGAATACTGCTCCAAATGTCGCCAAGAATATCTTCCAGTCCATGTTATTTCGTCCTCCATTCATATCGACCAGTTGCCTCATTAAAAATTTCTATCGGTGTTCCTGAAGTTACATCTTCCTGCAACCGCTTAGCATATAATTTCTGAATCTCTTCCACAGAAACACCATTCTTTTCTGCAAGGGCCTGATAGATGAGCATCCTATCATTGTTTTCCTCTCTCACCATTACCTCTAATGAAGGGCCTATGCCCTGTGGCGCCCTTATCTCCACCAAACCCAATCTATTCTCACCAACCACTCCATTCTCCTCCCAAGAACTTAATTCAGAACGTCTATCCCTTCTCCTGAGAGCTGCCCTCTCTACTTCTGGACTCAAGCCTTCCTGCGCATATGCAATATTTATAAACTCCGCCTTGCTTTCATTGTCTTTAGTTTTAGGCTTTTCCTTAGTGCCAGAGACAATGCCCTCAATCTCATCTATGTCCTTTGCTACATGTTGATAGACATCAAGGCGCATAGAGATATCTACCTTGATTGGCTCTTTTGGTGCTTCTACGCTCACCCGCGCGCAGGCAAGACTTAAAAGAACTAAACATAAAATAAAAAAGGTTGTTCTCTTCATAACCCCCTCCTAGTTTAATTTAAAATCGTGCACCACTACCGTCAGATTTCGTCTACCAGCCTCTCCATCCAATAAAATATTTAAAATTAGATTTTCTTCTTCCAAAGATAATCTAATAGAACCAGTAGTATAATAATAATCCTCAAATCCTTTTACTAATATATCAAGCGACTGTTTTGTATTTTTAGCAATGCTCTTTAAAAATTTTTTATCCTTTATAGTCAATCTTCCGCCTGGGTGGCCTGTAGAAAAATCTCCATTAAGGGTTTCAATATTATAGTCCCTACCTTCTAGACTCAAACTCCCCCCTATTCTCCCACTCATCTGAAACCTCTCACCCATATTAAAATCCTTAACGAATGTCTCAAGGCTTAAGTTTAAAACCTTTAGATTGAGCGCATATTCTATATTTTTATTAAACTTTAAGTTTAAATCTCC
>JBBIOC010000114.1:0-431 GCA_037443585.1 Candidatus Omnitrophota bacterium | reverse complement strand
CAAAGATAAAGTTCTATCCCTTAGTCTTACATTGCTTTCAATGTCTTCTAATTTAAACTTATTATATCTTGCCTCTTTAATATTGAACTCTCCGTGAATCTCTCCTTTAAAAAGAGAACGCAGGTTATAATAAATCCTAAGCTCTTTTACTCTGAAATCAAATGTGGGCTTTTTGTCTATCTCTATATCAGAGAAAGTAAGAAGCCCTATTGGTTTTAAGCTGCAGCTCCCAATTGAAACCCTGCTATCTTTAAATACATTTTGTATCTGCCCTTTAGTTAAAAACAGAATAATCTGCTCTGAAAAAATGAATATAGCTAGAAAGAATATAAAGACAATGACAAAAATACTGACGAGCCATTTCATTCTTTATCAAGATTATCTTGTTATATTGACTATCTTATATTTAAGAATGCCTGATGGGACTGGGA
>JBBIOC010000113.1:0-5255 GCA_037443585.1 Candidatus Omnitrophota bacterium | reverse complement strand
ATATGAGAATTTAATTTCATCTAAATGCCCCGCTCATCTGAAAGTTTGAACCTCTCAAGTCTGAAACTCTTTATAAAGAATCTCCTAATATCCGGCAGCCTTATTCTAATGGGATATATTTTAGTTTTAATCAGATATACCTTTGTAATATAGTAAGATAGAAAAAATAAACTACTGCACTTCCAATATATTATATGCCTGACTATTAAATTTCTTAAAAATGGGAAGGTCAGAACAAGATTTCCTAACCTGGAAAGATTTCTCTGGATATTCTTCTGCCTCTCACTAAAACAATTCAGAGGCGACCTGTTCATATAAGACATCTGAAGGTCTTCATAGTGGTGGGTATAGATTTTTTCTTTTATACAAAAATCCCCTAACTCTGTCCCTGGATAGGGGTGGAATATTGGAAATTCTGCAAAGGAGACCCTGCACCTTAAATTTAAATCCAGCGTCTCTATCTCATTTTCTATAGTAGCATATGGTAGTCCTAGTATATTATTTGCAAAAGTGTTTATATGATACTTATTGCAAATCTCAAAAGCATTTATTATCTGCTCGTTTGTCATATTTCGCTTCAGGACCCTGTTTCTTATATCTGGGCTGCCTGCCTCTATAGACATACTCAATGAAAAACACCCCGCCTCTTTCAAAAGCCTTGCCACCTCCTCTGTCAAAAGGTCTGCCCGTGTTAGGCACTGAAATGGAAGACCTATCTCTTTTTTGTATTTATTAACAAACTTCTCAAGCCACTCATCTACTCTATAAACAAATATATCGTCATAAAATTTAACAAATTCCAATCTATATCTCTCTTGAACCCTTCTTATCTCCTCTATAACATATTCCACCGAATGTCTTCTAATCAATCTGCCTTTGTTAGCATAAAGTTCTCTAAAGGCATGTTCAAAACAGTATGTGCACTGATAAGGACAGCCTCTGGATGTAATGAAACTCTTCAGCCCAAAATCCCTCATCTCTGTAGAATTATAAAAAAGTTCTCTGTCAGGAAAAGGCAATTTATCTAAGTCTTGAAATAGATTTCTGATCCCACTATTCTGTCCTGACCTTGTAATGATATTCCTTATATTTGTAATCTCTTTTTTTTGAGAGAGGCAATCTAGAAGTTCTAAAAATGCCTCATCACCTTCTCCAATACATATAGCATCAAGAGAACTTTTTTCTATACATTCAGGATAAAATGTCGTATGCGGCCCTCCCATAATTGTAAAAACCTCTTTAAAATTAGATTTTATCTTATCGTTTAAAGCAAAATAATATTTATGCTCGCCGGTGGAAGCACTATAAGCAACTAAGTCTATCTCTAAATCTCTAATCTTTTTTAAGATATCTTCTCTGGACAGAATCCCTAAACAGGTTTTATGGCCTCTTGATTTTGCCAGGGCAGATAAAATCATTATCCCTATCGGGTCAATATAGTCTATATCCTTTACAACAAACAATATCCTCATAATCTTTATAGAACCGTGTTCAACCTACGCGGTTGAACAGGTAACTTCTAAACTTCAATTCCCAAAAAAGCCTTGCTATAGTTTTTAACACACTAAATATATTCCTAAAAGAAAATGCCTTTGAACGTCCATATTCGCGTTTGCGAATCTTCATACCCACTTCAACATATGAATGTCCTTCTTTTAATAATCGTGTCAAAATCTCTACCTGAAACGCAAATCCATCTGTAGTCATCGGAACCTTAGTGACAACCTCTCTTTTATGAACTACTGGACCATTATAATATTTTATTTTATTTCCAAATAGGAGATTTAGAATTATTGTAAATGTCTTTGACAGAAAGCGCCTCAAAAGAGGCCTTACTGCAGGATTTTCATGATAAGGCAATACCATATCTGCCTTTCCAACAAGACTAAATATCTCTTTTACAGAATCTCCGAGTATTTCATTATCCCCTGGAACAAGCGCCACATAATCCTTTGTTGCAAGCCGAACACCCATTCTATAATTATATCCAAATCCCATATTTTTAGGATTGTGCAAGACCCTTATCTTTGAATCTCTTTGGGAAAGCTCATCAGAGATAAATGCGGTCTTATCAGAACTGCCATCATCAATAATTATTATCTCATAGCTGCTGAATTTTTCTACTATAGCAGTCTTTATCGCTGAGATTGTGTTGGATAAGTTTTTTTCTTCGTTATAGGCGGGAACTATTACTGATATTGAAGGCTTATCACGCATATTAAACCCGTATATAACCTGCGGCCTCGTCCTTTATCCATTCATCAACAATCTCTAAAAAGGGCTTTTTTGAAGTATACGGGTCATATACCTTCATATTAATTAATTTCATTATTGATATATCATCAGTGCCGCAGCAATGCGAGGGCCCAAGAAACTTAAAATAATTATTTACGCCTGTTGCTATGAATTTTACATTGAGGCCCTGCAGCACAACATCATTCCTTATCTGTTCAAGCGCCCTGAATACTAAGAAATTCACAATTGAATATACAATTGGGATCAGACCGCTTAAGCTCATCCCTGCTGCAATCCCAACAGTCCCCTGTTCCATAATCCCACAGTTGATGATTCTCTCTGGACATTCTTTTTTCAATTGGTCAATTACACCAAATCCCATATCGCATACTAATAGATAGAGACGGCTATCCTCCTTAAAATACGGCACGATGCTATTAACTATATCTTTTCTGTAGTTTGTTATTTCACTCATAACTCTTCCCCTGAGACAATTCCTCATCAGTTGGAATACGAAAATGAAACTTTGGCACATTCTCCATACATTTTAAACCAAAACCTTTTATAGTCTGGGCAATGATAACATTTGGCCTATCTTCTGATGAGGATTTAGCTGCATTGAGTGCTTCTATCAGTTTCAAGATATCGTGGCCAGGACACACGACCGGCGAAAGCCCAAACCCCTTAAGCCTATTAATCTTGTCATTTACTTCTTTATCAAGGATATTGACAATAAAATCCATTGCCTGAAGCTGATTTGAATCAACTATAATAGTCAGATTTCCTATTTCTCTTTTTACTGCAAATTGTATTGCCTCCCACGTCGACCCTTCCTGGAGCTCCCCGTCGCCTACAATGCAAAAAGTATGATATCTTTTATTCTGAATTTTTGCGCCAAAGGCAATGCCAACAGCAATGGGCAGGCCATGGCCCAAAGAGCCGCAACCTGCCTCGAGGCCAAAATCCTCGCTTCGTTCAATACATCCTGGCAGACAACCTGAAGGCGTATAAAATTCCTTCCATGTTTTCTCAGGTAGAACCTCTTTATCTGCTAAGATTGCATAAAGGGCGTAACAGCCATGACCCTTGGAAAAGACCAACCTATCCCTATCTTCCCATAGTGGCTCTTCTGGTCTATAAGACATCACATCGTAGTAAAGGGCAACAAGTATATCAATGCAAGATAATGAAGGGGCAATATGCCCTGCCTTATTTTGGACAGAAATCTCTATAACCTCATCCCTAATCTGATTTGCCTTCTTCTTCAGAAAATTTTCTTTTTGTTTACTCATATCTAAAAAACGTTACATTTCTGTCACTGTCAAAAATGTAAAGTTTTTTTTAGGGATTAGATAAAATTCACATGTTCAGCCGGATGCTTTAATTCCCAAAGATACCTGTTAATTTCATCCAACCTGCAGACCTCACGGCAGATTTTTGTATCGAGTCTTTCTGCTGCCCACTTATTCAAACCCTTCCGCTTTTTGCCTTGAAAGAGCTCTTTAAAATCTTTCTTATATATATCTCCAAAACAAAATTCTCTCTTTCCCAAAAATGCGCTGCAGGCATAGACATCCCCGCAGGCATTTATATATGCCCAGAAGGGAAGGCCCAGGCAATGCCTGTAAGGTTTCTTCTCATTCAGCTTCTCCATAGTATGCCTGCGAAATACTATCCTGAAATTCTTTGCCTCAATGGCCTTGAGCTCTGCCTCTAAATTTAGGTGTCTATTATAATCAAGCCTTATCCGTGTTATACTCAATGGGTGCTGGGAATATGGTTTTATTATAAGATAATCCACCCCTATATCTCTCAAAATCTTCGCTAAGACCGGAGGGTCTTTTAAATTCTGGGGGATCAGCAAAAACTGGACCCCTATCGTGCAGGAAAGGCGCTCCTTCTTTTTTATCCTAACTGCTGTTTCTATATTCTTTAAAACCCACTCAAAATCTTTTGCCTTTGTGCGATGGACCCTTGCATAATTTTCCTTGGTCCCTGCGTTTAGACTGACGCGCATCCATGAGAGAAACCTTAAAGAAGCACTCAGTTTTTCTTTATCCCATAAGACACCATTGGTTGTAATCGCTACATCTATGCCAGATTTTTTTGTTGCCTCTATTATCTCACATATATCTTTATGCAACAAGGGCTCCCCTTCTCCTGCATACATAATGCTCTTTACCCCGCATTGGCCTGCCTCCCTGACCCGTCTTTTCAAAACATCTGTATCAAGAAATCGTACCTTATATTTGAGATAATCCAATGCACAGAAAATACACCTGTGATTGCAACCGCCTGCAGGGGCTATCTCTATATATATCGGATAAATATCTTCGCCTTTAAGCCATTGGCCCACTCGGTCTACATGAAATATCAATTTATGGCTATCTATCCTATAATCGTCCATCTAAATCCTTCCTGAATAATTCAAGGCCCTGACCACAACTTAAGATAGGTGTCTCTAAAATTGCCTCTGCCTTTTTTGTAATTAGCCCCCCCTTTACAGGCCTCTTAGCCTTTAATTTCAAATCCTTAAGCTGGACCTTGACTATCAAAGTCTTGTTTAATTCAAATATATCCGCAATCATATTTACATAATCAAAGCGGCTTATAAAATCAATTCCAGAAATATGAAAAAGACCTCTCTTGTCTTGCTCCATCAGCTCTATTATTGCCTTAGCTAAATTACCTACATATGTGGGGGTTGAATAAAAGTCCCATGCAGCATACACCTTTTTATGACTCCTAAGCATATAAACAATCTTTTCTGCAAAATTTTTTCTTTTAGGGTCAGGGCCATAGAGCTGAGAGGTCCTGACTATCAAAAAATTTCTTAGATTTTTCTCTATAAGCCTCTCAGCATCCAATTTTGTTCTGCCATAAGTATTTATTGGATGGGTTTTTTCAATTTCTCTGTAAGGCCCATTTTCTCCATCAAATACATAATCTGTTGAAATAAATAGGAATCCTGCTTGAGTTCCTTTGCTTTATTAATAAGGTTCAATGTGCCAAGGACATTA
>JBBIOC010000112.1:0-5321 GCA_037443585.1 Candidatus Omnitrophota bacterium | reverse complement strand
AAAAAGATCAAAGCACCGATTTTTTATTTCCTTACAATATTTCTCATAGTTGGTAACCATTTTAAATAGTTCTCTGTTGTCGGACGGTATCCTAATCCTCTTTTCTCCTATCTTGTGAGCATAGATAATATACTTTGCTTCAGATGGAGTTTTTGCATCGTAACGAAAATGCCGTCTTGGGGAGATAACAGTTGTTTGAGAATGAGGATCAATTTGAAGTGAGGTGACAGGGACTTCAATCTCTGAAAATTCTCTGTTTCCTTCCTCATGCTCCAGGAAGTCTTGGGGAAATGTCTTTAATCCGTTTGGGGCAACTTCATTGATGATATGCTCTATGAGTTGGTTGTCAGAATTGGTTGGCTCATCGAGAATTTTAGATAAAATCTTTTGACTTTCCATAGGAGGTTTTGGTGCTTCCCCTGGCAGGTAGATCATAATACCCCGTTTAGAAGGAAGTATTTCAATCTTTCCTTGTCTGGCCATCTCTTGCGTCACTGAAATAGGATCCTCATTGTAGTAGTCTCGGAAAGCTTGATTAAAACCACTAAAGACAGAATGTATCCCGCGATACTTGGGGTCACGCAAATTAAGGATTGCTTTTCTGAAAAATTCTTCATAGCTAATCTTTTGACTAATCTCTTTCATCTGTTAAACCCTTTCACTAAACTTCACATATACTGGTGTTCCTGCTCGATTTACCTGGAATCGAATGGCATTGGGATGAGACTTCTGATATTTCATTATCAGTTTGCTTGCCTTGCCTATCTCAAAATATCGCTTCTCAGAAAATAAGGATTTTATAGCTGCAAGTAAGGCTATCTCTTTGATAGGGGCATAACCTAATGGGCTTTTAATCTGCTCATAGGCTTTGAAAAGAGCAGATAAAATATCCGAATGCTTTCTTAAAGGGGTAGCTTTTAAAGAGAAGGTATTATTTAAGGTTTTAAAGAATGCGTCCTTAAGAAAAGAGCATATCTCTGTTACCTGACAAAACACCCTAAAGAATTTTCTGCCTTCTTTGGTAATAGAGTAACGGTAAGTGTAAGGGTCTTTCTTTTGTAAGAGACCTAAGTCTACTAATGGTTCTAATCGAACAGTGACAGAATCCTCTCTTGCCCCTTTTCCTGTATAGGGTTTACCTTTCCATTGCTCTATCTTTTCAGCCGAGGAAAGCAATCTCTGGAGTCTATCTTTATCCTCACCATTTCGGGCTCGTGGATTAAAAGATTTAACTACCTTACGGTATATTGCAGGCAAAAAATCACCTGTCTGCCGATCAGAAAAATCCTTTAAGGCAAGAAGATTTGGATTTGAATATAGTTCTTTGAGTATAAAGCCATCGTTTTCAATAAAGCAATAAAGTAGTAAGGCTTTTTGCTCATGGGTTAAAACAAGAGGATTAATTTCAGGCTTATATGATTCCAGGGCTTTAATCTCTGCGTCTGAAACCAGCTCTAAAAACACCTTGCCTCGCACCAAAAGTGAATAGGTGCCTTTACGCATAAGTCCAAGAGAAGATAGCAGATAAGGATACTTACGCCAATCATTACCAGTCAACTTACCTACTTTTGATGGAAGTTGAGAATCAGCAAGGTATAGGTCTTGAGTTTCCATATAGATGGAGTTAGTTGACTTTTTTATACTTTCTCTCAAATCTCTATAGATACGGTCTGTAAGCCGTCTAAGGATATATTCATTTAGAAGTGGAGTAAGTTGGGTTTGTACCTTTTTACTCCCGGCAGATATCAACTCTTTACCTAATAACTCAAGGCTTGAGCTATCCCGCAATGAGCATCGATAGGTAAGGTACTTTAAGAATCCAGGCCTTTGCATTGAGCGATTAGTATTTTTAAAGACTTTAATAAAGTCCATTTAAAATCCTCCATGTACACTTATCCTTGGTCTTACATCCATCAGAAAAGCTCGTGGCAGCTCTGTATTGGATACCATAGCCTGCCCAATATCTAACCCTCTCAGCACATCTTCAAACGATAGATTTTGTCCACCATATTTTACCTCTGTGGGTAAAGCAGATTTAAGGTTCTTTTTCACATAGTCAATGTCCTGTTGAACAGTTAGTCTATGGACGAGTAATGTATCTACCTGGGCTAATATTCGTGGGTCAATAGCCGCAGGCTGCTGAGAGCTAAACATAAATGAGATACCAAAATTACGGCCTTCACGGACTAACTTTACCAATACCTCATGAGCTGGACTCTTACGCTCTGAAGGTAAGATATTCTGAGCCTCATCTATAACTATCCAACAAGGAGGAATAAATTCACTATCATTCTCTTTAAGGGTGTCTGCCGGAAATATCTTAAGATGCTTTTCTTTTTCTGCGGCTTCAATTCGAGCCTCAATGACTTTTCTAATGAGGGAAGATACAATTACAAGCCTCAACTCATCAGGAATCTTGTGCATAAGCAAGACACTTAGAAAACCTGGCCTTAACAAATCTTTCAGATTGGTTCCCTGTCTTTGAAAAATAGGATTTCTATCATAAGTTAGAAGCTGTTGAAGTAATGCTCGTTTGGTTTCTGAGTGATAGATTTGGGTTATTTCTGTATCATTCTTTAAACAATTTATCATCTCCTGCAGGGAATAATTTGGTTCCGGTAGAAATCTTTTCTTTCCATCTGACCAGCCATCAAGGGTGACTTTCAGGTAAACATCATTTAGTAACTGCCCCATCCTATCTGTGTAAATATCAAGCCCAAACAAATAACCCCAATCTGAAGCACCAATATCCGGAGTATTAAGGGTAAATTCTTGATAAGACCTGGGACTTTTTTTAATCAAAGCTTGCTTTGGTTCAAATATCAGTAAATCCAGCGGGCTTGAGGCAATATTCCATTTCTTTTGTATGCTGGCTTGAGCCTTTACAATTTCAGAGGTTGAGGTTTGAGTTGCCTCAACATCCATCCATTGATAAATCCCTAAGGTATCAAACAGCAGAATACTCTTTTGCTTTGATATTTGTGAAATGGGTGATTTTGCTTCTTTAGGGCAAAATCCCTCTAACAAAGCACCTAATGTGTATGACTTACCAGAACCTCTTTTGCCAAAAATAGCAACAACATGCTCAGAAGTAACCTCAAAGAATACTTGAATGATACTGCCGACCTCTGCCATGTTACCAATAAATATCTTATCAGGATAAGTATTCTCATCCTGGAATCCTATTAAGACCTCCCGACTGAGGAAGGCTCTTGGTTTAACAGTAAATTTTTTCATCTAAATCTACCCAAAGATAAGTGGTGCTATCTCATTAACTATATCAGTATCAATGATTGCCTTTTCCGTATCCCAGACTGTAATAGCACATTCATTGATACATCTTATAATATTCCTTGGTAAAGCCTTTTCAGGGTCTTGAGTAGCATATTCTGCTAAGAGTTCAAAGGCGTCAGAGTTGAAAGGATATGTTTCTAAACTAACTTCCAGGGATTTCTCTTTTATCCTTTTATCGGCTGTCTCTTTATCAATAAATTCTCCAAGCATCTCTTTCATAAAAACCTCTACATCACTAACCGCGGGAAGAGGTGTAATGTCTATTATATTATCCTGGCCTATTCTTGTAAGAATGTCTGCTCGATGATACCAGTCAGGCATATCATCAAGGGTAACCGATGTACCTGCAATGATAAATCCAAGAGTTGAATTTGATGGTTCAGCAAGCTTCCTTAAATAGTCATGGAGTGATTCCATAGCATCTCTGCCTTTTTCTCCACCCCCCACATTCTTGAATTGCTCTGCTTCATCTATAAGGAATATAATCTTTTCACTGTTTTTCTCTGCTAATCTGCCAAGTCCAAGCAAGAGATTTATCATATCGCCAACGCCTACATCGCCTAAATTACGGGTTACACGCAGACTCTCTAACTCTTTAGCTGATAAGGATTGTCCACAAAACCATCTCCATGCAGTAAAGCTAAGATCATCTCTGGTTAAACCCTTAGATGCCCCCACCATATTTATTTCATTTCTAAATATTTCTTTTAACTCCATCTCAAAAGTTGTCCCAGTAGAAGATAATCCATTTAACCAATTAATTATATTGTCCTTTCCTAATGCTTCCATTAACTGTAAATGCCAATCTCTGAAATCTGATTTACTTCTCATCTCAAGATCTAAATGAACTGTTCGAGTATTTAGCCTACAGGTATTTGGCTTATGATGTCGTAATATGTATCCAATATAAAATAAAATCTGCGTCTTTCCTGAACCAAATGGGCCATATATTAGCATCTTGGGAATTCCAGGGTTCAGGAAAGCACGCTTTATTTGACTTGTAAGCTGACTCTTTTCACGCTCCCGGCCAAAATAAAACTTAGCATCTTCCATATTAATCTTTGGGTCAATAGTAAATGCCTCCCGTCCCTTTAAACAAAACCATTTTGCAAAGTCCATAACCATAATTTTACCTCCTTGAATAAGTTATTCGTTTTACAAGTTTGCTCTCTTGTAGAGTCCTTAATCTTACACTTCCCCAGTGATAAAGTTCATTTAATAACTCCTTCCCTTGCTCTCGTCCGAAAATCAACATACCAATCTCTACATTCTTTTGTATCGAAGTAGTAGTAAGATTCCCAGAGCCTAAAAGACCAAATCCTGTCTCTCTGCCTATACAAATATAAATCTTAGCATGAAGAGAATTATTAAACCTAATCTCTGTCATATCGGATTGCATAAAGATATCTACTGCTTCACTATGAAATTTTTCCTCCGGCTTACGAGTGATTAGATAGGTGAATATTTTATCCTCCTCTATTTTCTTTCTAAGTCGCTCTAATGAAAAGCGAGTACTGGTTAAAGTTCCCATTATAGGAGTAATGATAATCAAGGTAGAAATTTTTATATCGGACAAGAATAATCTTTTTAAAAAGTCTTCTACTGGTTTATTAGTAAGTTTTATGAAGGTAAGTTTTTTATATTGATAGGAATTTGCTTTTTGGGACATTTTGGATCTTACCTCCTCTTTTGCTCATTCTGGGGATATTTTACCACAGGTTTGGGATTATGTCAACAAAAAATTTGCTCGAACACCCAAAAAATCAAAAATCAGGATCAAAAACACCTTCGATGAGACAAAAAACGAGAAAAATTTACCACAGAGGTAAAAAATTGTAAGTGTTCAAGTGTCAAAGTCAAGCAAAATTCCATTGAAAATGCCAGACTTTTTTCCATAGGCAAAAGGAAAAAATTTCGACCTGTCCGATTAGATTCAGGTATCTATACCAGATGAAAACGGGATTGCAAAATAAGGGTATTCGGTTTTCGGTGTTCGGTGCTTGGTACTCGGGAAAAATCCGAACACC
>JBBIOC010000111.1:1205-5347 GCA_037443585.1 Candidatus Omnitrophota bacterium | reverse complement strand
AGGCCCCTACCTTTTCAATCGTTGTCACCCCCGGGGTATCCACTTCTTTCAGGTCCAACCATTTCAACCTACGCGGTTGGACAAACGGTTGGACAAAATGTCCAACCGCGTAGGTTGAAATGGTTTCTAGGTTCAAGATTCTGCTCTCCGCCACCTCCAAGCTCGCTGCATATCCGCAAGCCTCACATATAACAAGCAAATCTTCTCCGCTCTCAGCCAGAACCATAAATTCATGCGACACATCTCCGCCCATAATGCCAGGGTCAGCCTCTACTGCAATCGCCTTTAAGCCGCATCTTTTAAATATACTCTCATATGCCTCATACATCTTCTTATAACTCTCATCCATTCCTTTTTCATCCCTGTCAAAACTATATGCATCCTTCATAATAAACTCTCTCGTCCTTATAATGCCAAAACGGGGTCTTATCTCATCTCTAAACTTCGTCTGGATCTGATATAAGATTAAAGGCATCTCTCTATAAGAATCGACGTGATTTCTCACTAAGTCAGTTACAACCTCTTCGTGTGTAGGGCCAAAGACAATCTCTTTTGCGTGCCTGTCCTTAAATCTTATAAGGTCTTCACCTAGGTCCTTAAATCTGCCGGATTCATGCCAGAGTTCAACAGGCTGCATTGCAGGCATAAGGAGCTCTATAGCACCCTTTTTATTCATCTCTTCACGTATAATATTCTCAACCTTTTCCAAAACCCTAAGTCCCAAAGGTAGATAGGTATATGCGCCTGAGATGAGTTTCCTGACCAAACCCGCGCGAATCATCAGTTTATGACTGATAACCTCAGCCTCTTTTGGTTCTTCTTTTAAAGTTGGGATAAAATATTCTGTCCAGCGCATAATCTTATTAGCTGCTCCGCGATTTTGCTTTCTTCCACCCTCTTTATTATCCTTCCATCTTTAAATATTGCACCATAGCCTTTGCCGCATGCCACGCCTATATCTGCATCCCGGGCTTCACCGGGGCCGTTTACCTCGCAACCCATGACAGCTATCTTAAACATTTGGGTGAAGGGTGAAGGGTGAAGGGTGAATTTGTGCCTTGACCCTTGAGCCTTGACCCTTGACCCAATCTCTGTTATTATCTTTCGTAAATCTACCTGACAACGGCCACATGTAGGACAGGAGATTATGTCAGGTCCGAAATTTCTCAATCTCAATGCACTCAGGATATTCCTTGCTGCAATCACCTCGTCACAGGAATTGCCTGTAAGTGAAACACGAATTGTGTCCCCAATCCCCTCCAAAAGTAGTATCCCTATCCCTATGGAAGATTTAACTAATCCGCTTTCTACTGGCCCTGCAGCAGTTACACCCAAATGCAGAGGATAATCAATCCTTTTCGAAATCTTCCTATACGCCTCAATAGTGGTTAATGTATCTGATGCCTTCAATGAAACTACTATATCATAAAAATCCATCTTCTCTAATAACCTTATATAGTCCACTGCGGATTTTACTAAAAGATCTGCTATTTCATTTCTCTTGAGACCTGAGACCTGAGACCTGAGACCTGAGACTGAACCCGAATTCACTCCAACCCTAATGGGGATCTTTCTTTTCTTAGCAGCCTTTACAACCGCTTCAAGCTCTTCCCTCTTATAGATATTTCCAGGGTTAAGCCTTATCTTATCCGCACCATTTTTTATTGCTAATAGAGCAAGGTTATAATTAAAGTGAATATCTGCAACCAAAGGAACCTTCATTCTTTTTTTTATTTCTCTAATTGCCTCCGCAGCTTCTTTATCTTTAACTGCAACCCTGACGATTTCGCACCCTGCTTTTTCAAGAGCCCCTATCTCTTTTATCGTTTTAGGGATATCACGAGTATCAGACTTTGTCATTGATTGGATAGAAATTGGCGCATTCCCACCAATCCTTACGCCCCCAACCTTAACCTGCCTTGTCTTCTTTCTTTGTTCCATTTTAACCTGGTTAGATTTGTCAGATTACAAAGCTAAATTCGTTATTTCCCAACAATAAATTCCGCGACCCTATCGAAAAAGCCAATTCGTAACAAATCATTATAAAATACAAAAGTCATCAGTAATATCAAAAACAGCATTCCAATCTGAGTAATGTTCTCCTGTAATTTTGGATGCAGTGGTTTGCCTATGAGCTTCTCAATCCCTAAGAAGAGCAAATGCCCACCATCCAGAACTGGAATAGGTAAAAGATTAATTATTGCAAGAGAGGCGCTCAAAACAGCCAAAAGCTGTAATAAATAAACAGGACCTAATCTTACAGCCTCTCTTGTAATAAAATACATGGCCAAAGGTCCAGCTAGAGAATCCTTTACAGGGAGCGTCTTAGTTAGAATCGAAAATATTACCCCTAATGTAATATAGGTAAGGCCTATCAACCTGTTTCCTGCCATATATAAAGCCAAAATAGGATTATACCGCACTTTTTCCACATTCTGAGAATGTTCAATCCCAATTAAACTTATGGCTACCTTCCTGCCAAATAAAGTCTTTATCTCCTCTCTTTTCGGCGTGACCAAAACTGAAACCTTCTCACCGCCTCTTGATAAAATCAAACTGAGAGGCTTCTGGTTTGCCTTATGAACAATCCTCGTAATCTCCTCCCAGTATTTGACATCCTTGCCATTAATACTTAAAATTCTATCTCCCTCCTTAATCCCTGAGGTTTCAGCAGGGTATCCAAGCAAAACCTTCCCAACATCAGAGGTCAATGTTGGGTTTCCTACTAAAAATATGAGATAGAATATTAAAAATGCGAGGATATAGTTTAAGACAGGGCCTGCAAGGATTATCCTCGCCCTTTCTCCTACCCTCCGCGACAAAAACTCCCAAACCTCTCCTGTCAATCTCTCTTCAGGCATCTCTCCAGCAAGTTTGACATACCCGCCGAGTGGAATTAGAGATAAGACATATCTTGTGCCACCTCTATTAATGCCAAAAACCTCAGGCCCAAAACCTATTGAAAATCTTTCTACTCTTACACCAGTTCTTCGCGCTATTATAAAATGGCCGAATTCATGTGCAATTACCAGAACACTTAGAACAAATATGAAAGAAAAAAATGTTAACATATTAACGAAACTGCTTTATCTCGCGCCCATCTATCTGCTTCCAAGATATCCTCGAGGCTTGGATTCTTAATATTCTTATGGGCATCTACTACCTTTTCAATTATAACAGGAATCTCTGTGAATCGTATATTCTTTTTGATAAAGGCATCTACAGCCTTCTCATTAGCCGCATTCATAACGCAGGGATAAGTGCCGCCTCGCTCTGCAACCCAAAAGGCTAAAGCTAAACAGGGAAATTTCTTAAAATCTGGAGGATAGAAATGCAAGCGCTTTATCTTTTTAAAATCTAAAAATTGAGGGGCTGCCTCTAATCTATCAGGATATGTGAGTGCATACTGAATCGGCAGCCGCATATCACAGACCCCTAACTGGGCAATGATTGAACCATCCAGCAGCTCTATCATAGAATGGACCACTGCTTCTGGGTGAATCAAAACCTCTATTCTTTTTATATCAATATCAAAGAGCCACTTTGCTTCTATGAGCTCAAGCCCCTTGTTCATAAGGGTTGCTGAGTCAACAGAGACCTTCTTCCCCATCCGCCACTTCGGATGGTTTATTGCTTCTTTAGGTGTAACCCGCTCAAAACCGCCCTTTTTAAAAAATAATGGCCCACCGCTCCCTGTAAGATATATCTTTTTTATGGTAGAATTTTCCCTGCCGTTCAGGCACTGAAATATTGCACTATGCTCACTGTCAATAGGAATGAGCTTTGCATTGAATCGTTTTGCCTCTTTTAAAATAATCCCCCCAGCCATTACAAGCGACTCTTTATTTGCAAGGGCTAAAATCTTTGTTGACCTTAAGGCAGCGAGGGTTGGCAGAAGACCACTGCCTCCACTAATGGCATTTACAACCAAATCAACTGGATAATCCCTTATCATATCGCATAATCCCTCATCTCCTTTATAAACCTTCAAATCTTTGAAACTATTTTCCAAAAGAAACCTTTTTGCCCTACCCTCATCAACAATACATACTGCCTTTGGTTTGAACCTCTTTATCTGTTCTGCCAAAAGTTGGACATTTAAATTAGTGGATAGGGTAATTATATTTAGTCTATCTGGAATC
>JBBIOC010000111.1:0-1180 GCA_037443585.1 Candidatus Omnitrophota bacterium | reverse complement strand
GACACCTATTGAACCAGTTGAGCCTAAAACCGAAATTCGTCTCATAAATTTAGCTTTCTAAACTGACAATTCTAACCAGGTTAGATAGTAATAACCAGGTTAGATAGTAATAAAAGAGTGGCGCAGTAAATAGAATGCTGTCTATCAAATCCAATACACCGCCCAACCCCGGGACAAAAGGGCCAGAGTCCTTGACTGAATAGTCCCTCTTTATCACACTTTCTGCAAGGTCGCCAAGCTGTGCAAATATGCCTATAATAATGCCGCTAATAATAATATGCGCAAAAGGGATGAAGGTTAAATAAAGCCTACTCAGAGACGCTGCTATTATACTAAAGACAAAACCACCTATCGCACCCTCTATCGACTTATTCGGACTTATTCTTGGTATTAGTCTATGTTTTCCAAAATTGTGCCCTATTATATACGCACCCATATCCCCTGCCTTTGTTACAAGTAAAAGAAATGCAACGAGTCTCGTCCCGTTCTCCAAAAGCCTTATCTTTAGCAAAAAATTAAAGAGCCCCCCTATATAAAAGATTCCAAAAATAGAAAGTGCAATAATTAAGGCTGCATCCTGATTCTGTCTTCTAGTAAACTGGATTATAAAAAGGAGAAAAAATATCATAATAAAAAATTTGAATTCTTGGAAGTCTGTCCAATAGGTTAAAAATGGGATTAGCATCCCTAAAATTATGCAAATAGTTTTAAACTTATCTATTGAGTTTCTTTGCCCAACAATTTTAAAAAATTCATAAAGTCCAAGCCCTATAAAGATTGAGGAGACAGAGACAAAACCCAAAATAGGCATAAAAAATATTGTCCAACCTGTTATTAAAATCAAAATTATAGAAGTGATTGTCCGTTTAAACATAGGTTATTTGCCAAAACGTCTATCTCTCTTTTGATATTCCTCTATTGCCCCCAAAAGGTCTTCCTTGCCAAAATCAGGCCAAAATTTTTCTGTAAAATAGAGCTCTGCATAAGAGAGCTGCCAGAGTAAAAAATTTGAAACCCTCATCTCTCCACTTGTGCGAATCAAAAGGTCAGGGTCAGGCAAGCCTGCTGTATAGAGGTATTCAGAGAAAAGCTTCTCATCTATCTCCTCAGACTTAATCTTTCCAAGAATCGCCTCACCGGAGAGCCTTTTTGCTGCCTCAACTATCTCCCCTCTACTGCC
>JBBIOC010000110.1:0-5360 GCA_037443585.1 Candidatus Omnitrophota bacterium | reverse complement strand
GGTTGTCTTTTTCCGCTATACAAAGCTTTGTTCCTCTTTTTATGTGTAGCCTTTGGCGAATCTTTGAAGGTATTACAATTTGTCCTTTTGTAGTTACAACTGTAGTAGTCATATTTCATTTCCTCCTTTGTGAAAAAAGTATACCATATAAATAAATGTATGTCAAATATTTTTTTTCTTACTATTTTATAATAGTAGAATACACCATCAGGAAGTAAGTCTATGGCTTATGATAGATATTTCGGTGGAGTATATCTTTTAATGGCCGCTTTGGCACATGCAAAACCCCATCCTTATCTTTCCAGTATTTTACTGAATCTTTGAATTTTTCAACAACCGGTTCTTCATCTTTATAGCCTAGCGCAATTATAGAATCAATCTTGATATAAGTAGGAACTCTTAAAATTTCCCTTATCGCAGGTTCTTCAAAGGACTGTATCCAGCAACACCCTATCCCCCTTCCCCATGCTGAAAGGATTATATTCATAATGCTTGCTGCAGCATCGTGGGAGCCAAAACCCATTTTAGTCTTCTTCTGATTTATTAAAACCACAATATAACTGACAGGCCTTTTACCTTCAGGCGGATTCCCTGCTGGCGCAATATATCCTGCCCATCTTAGATGAGGGAAGATTCTATCTATCTGTGATTTTTTATCGACAATTACAAATTCAACTGGCTGAAGGTTTGCTGCGGAAGGTGTAAGCCTTGCAGCGTTAACAAATTCTTTAAGTATGGAAAACTTAATAGGCCTATTTTTAAATCTTCTTATCGTCCTTCTCGTTAGAATCGCTTTAAGGACGTCCATAGTAAACTGACCTCTCTGTAAACTCAATTATTCTATTCATCATCCTGACCGCTTCTACAGGATATCTACCCGTAGCGGTCTCTGCAGAGAGCATTACAAAGTCAGTCCCATCTATTATTGCATTTGCAACATCTGTAACCTCTGCGCGTGTAGGCTGGATATGCTCTACCATATTCTCAAGCATCTGGGTTGCAGTAATTACAAACCTTTTCTTCTCGTTGCATCTCTTTATAATTTGTTTCTGAATAATCGGTATCTGATATATCGGCACTGAAATCCCCATATCGCCCCTTGCAATCATTATTCCATCAGATACTTCAATAATCTCATCTATATTCTTTATCCCTTCGCGGTTCTCAATCTTTGCAATAATCTGGCACTGTAGCAATTCTTTTCTAACCAAGGCCCTGATATTTATAATATCTTTTCTGTTTCTTACAAAAGATTGGGCAATATAATCAACCCTGTGTCTTATCCCAAAACTGATATCCTCTTTATCCTTCTCTGTCATACTTGGAAATTCAAGTTGTACATCTGGGATATTTATACCTTTCTTTTCTTTAAGCAGTCCCCCAACTATTACCTCTGCCTTTATCTCTTTCTTTGTTGCCTTTATAACCTTTAGAGAAATAGTCCCATCGTCAATAAAGATAAGCTGACCCTTATTAATATTCTTAAGCGAACCTCTATAATCAAAAGGGATAAGCTCATCTTCGCCGATTAAATTTTTTTTAGTTAAATAGACAAGCTCCCTCTTTTTAAGTTCAATCGGGGACTTCAGGCGACCTATCCTTATTCTAAAACCTTCTAAATCCTGTAAAATCCTTATATGACGCCGATACTTCTTATTAAGCATTCTTACAATGCCTATCAAATTCTTATACTCATCACAGCTCCCATGGGAAAAATTTATTCTTGCTACATCCATTCCAGCCCGTATCATATTGCGGACTATAGTTTCACTATTACTTGAAGGCCCGAGAGTGCAGATAATCTTTGTCTTCGCCATCTAATATAAACCGTGTTCAACCTACGCGGTTGAACAGGTAGACGCTTCACAACTCTTTCAAAAACTCAGCAATCCTTGAGCGATATAGTTCCTCTGAATCCAGAAATGAAGTATTATGGCCTCCCATTAGTTTTAAAAATCTCTTTGGTTGGGGGGCTAATTCGAACAACTTTTCTGATAATCTGAATGGAATAATCTCATCGTTTAAGCTGTGGATAATAAGCTTCGGCACATGAATATCTCTTATCTTGCTCGCTGAATCAAAACTTGAAGAGACTAAAAAGGATGGTAAGAATGGGTAGACTATCCTTGCCACATCCCGAGTAGAACTGAATACACCTTCGGTTATCAGTGCCTTTATCTTCTTTTTATTTGCCAGGTCGATTGCTATTGCGCCGCCTAAAGATTCACCAAAGACTATAATCTTAGCCGGGTCAATATTTCGCACAGATACAATATAATTATATGCAGTCTCTGCGTCCCGATACAAACCTGTTTCTGAAGGGCGACCTTGACTGCGTCCATATCCACGATAGTCAAATATAAAAATATCAAGGCCCAGGTTGTATAAAATCTGAATCTTTTCTATCCTGTGGCTGATATTTCCTGCATTCCCATGGCAGAAGATAAGTACTGACCTTGCGTTTTTATTTGGCAAAAACCAGCCATTTAGTCTTATTCTATCCTCTGTTAGAAAATAGACATCCTCATATGTAAGCCCTACAGCATCTGGCGTTATCTCTATATCCTTCATTGGAAAATAAATCGTCCTTCGTTCTATGTATCTGAAATATAAAAGCACAAAGGTTACTGCCAATAATAAGTAAATTAAATTTTTAAACATAGTTATCTCTTTTTAAAGAAATAATAAACAAATAGACTTGCTATCTCCATTGTAACTGCAAAACCAACTAAATGCCAATAGGAAATCCCATATAGAAACCCCATAACCGCACTACCTAAAAGAAAAGCAAGCCCATATGCAGTATTAAAAACCCCGTATGAAAATCCTCTGCGCTCAATGGGCGCTATATCAGCAATCGCTGCGCGCATAATCGTCTCTTGAATACCCATTACCAAACCCCACAATATCACCCCTGTTACTATAAGATTAAAGTCTTTTGAAAATGCGAGAATTGGTATTGGTAGCGTCAGAAGGGGCGCAGCCAAAACTGACTTAATGCCAATTCTGTCATAGACTTTGCCAATAATAGGTGCTACTACGGCATCCACACCCATAGCCAAAGCAAATAGTAAAGGAATCTGCAAATCCTGAGCAATTGCTCTGACCTTGATATGATATGAGATTATTTGGAAATGCGAAAATCCTGTAACACTAAAAAATATAAATAAGATATAGAACCAGAAGACCTTTGAAAGTTTGCCCTCAGATTCTTTTTTTGTTATGACAGGCTCTTCGAGCATCCTCGGCAAAGAGACCTTATTTCTTGCAATTGTAAGAAATATCAAAGCCAGAATCGCAGGAACCCATAAAATACCAAACCCATCTCTATATGTGCCTTTTAAAAAAAATACAAAAACAAATAAGATTGGCCCTATGATTGCGCCAATCTGGTCCAATAACTCATGTATGCCAAATCCAAAGCCCCTTCCAACCTGTTTTGTAGCATAGGACAGGATAGTATCCCTTGCAGGGCTCCTTATTGCCTTACCCATCCTCTCTAAGATTATAAATAGACCTGCGACCTGCCAGGAATTTGCAAAGGAAAGAAATGGGATAAAGATGATCAATCCATATCCTAAAAATGTCAAAACCCAGTAGGCCTTTGTGCGGTCAGCTAAATAGCCAAAGACGAGCCGTAAGGCAAACCCAATAAATTCACCCAGACCTGCAATCAGACCTACAATCCCGGCGCTTGCACCCAAAATAGCCAGATATGGCCCGGTGATACTCCTTGCACCTTCATATGTAATATCGCCAAAGAGGCTGACAATCCCAAGTAGAATAATAAATTGAAAGGCCAATCTTTTTTGATTATTCATATTTTGCCTCACAGCCCTAAGAATTTTATTGCAATCCCGCATAGAAAGATTACCAGACCTGCAAATAAATGGAAATATCGTTCAAATCTACGCAGGGGCAACCTTGAGAGACCATAAAACGAGGCCAGAACAATAACAAGCATAGTAAAGATAGTTGTAAACCCGAAGATAGATGAGACCATTGCCACAGCTATTATATTATGCTTGGCAGCTGGATACATTACAATAGGGATTAATAATTCACAGGGCCCGAATACAAATATTATAAATAGGACCCATGGGGTTAAATTATAGGGTTTTGAACCAGGGATATTAAAATGGTGTGATACATCATTGTGAGAATGAAGATGGTCTTCTTCTAGTCTATCTGAATGAAGATGTTTATGAATCTTGCTATGAATAATTTTTTGCAGCCCCCATAGAGAATAGACAAAACCAAATACAATAAGTAGCCATGCAGCCAATTGACCTCTTAAATATTCAATGGCTTCAAGTTTAAAGATAGCTATTCCAAAGGCAATACCTATCAACCCTAAAATCACAGAACTCAATATATGCCCCATTCCGCAAAGAAAGGTAATAATAGCGGTCTTGAAACTCGACCACCCTCGTGCTTTAGCCAAGGCAATGAAAGGCAGGTAATGGTCTGGGCCAAATATAGTATGGACAAAACCTAAGGCTGCAGCTGTCCCTGCTAAGATGACAGTTTCGTTTGACATATCTTCTCTTTTCTAAAATATATAGACAAATGTAAAGACTATTGAATTATTTGCATCAATATTTGTCCCTGTCAGAGTCCTCTGATAAGCTATAAGCGTCTGTATTTTATTGCATGACCAGCCGATGCCCGGAGCAACTGTTAGATAATTGATATCAGAATTTGGCACCTTCTCTCCATTCTGTTTTTTATCGCCATGCAAAAACCCATTAAATTCTAACATTAGATTAAAGCCTTTTGTTAAAAAATATTCTACACCAAAATCATAGTTTAAATATCTGCCATATCTTGTGTTGGTGCCATCTACCTTTACTTCCTGTGGAAAACTGTAGATTGCATCAATGTGAAATACAAATGGCTTCAGCTTTTTTGTCATATTTATCCCGTAGCCGTGGTCATAAGAGCCACCACCTGAAGTAGCGCCCATCAAATCAGTGCTTAACTTATCTGAGTCTGCCTTTTGATATTTGCCCGTCGGCAATTTCAATTGAAATAATCCGCTGACGTGGGGCACCCTATAGCTTTCCTCAAAAGGGCAATAGCGTAAAAATAAATAACTGTCGCCAAATCCTCCTGAATGCGCGCTATTTCCACTCTCTTTTCTAAAGTTTTCCTGATAGACTATCTGGCCATCTATCTCCAACTTATCCGTAAGCCCATATTGCATGAATAATTGCTGCTGATATTGATATTTCTTATCGCCTTTGGGCAAAGAATCATAATGGCCTTCAGAATTAAATTGGCCACGAGTTCTATTGTAAAAGAAAAAGGTAATTGCCCTTATTCTTCCTTCACCATAATCCATCTCAAAGAAAAGAGTC
>JBBIOC010000109.1:0-5374 GCA_037443585.1 Candidatus Omnitrophota bacterium | reverse complement strand
TATAGAAAATTGAAGATTAGTGAAAGGTATAGACCATTTGTTATATCTGGGGAAAAGATTAGTCTTTTAGATTTAGCCGAGCTTGCCTCTGATATGATTACTGGCTGTTCCAGAGCGCATAGAGATAAAATAGCAGGAAACCTTATGCCAGGATACAGGCACAAAATCCCTGAAGTGACTGCTAAGCATAATGAAGGTGTATACTTAGATGAGATTCAAGGTTTGCCAGTCAGAAAGGTAATTGCTGAATATTATCAGAAGCTTAGACCCAGTAGTGTCCAAGAGTTTCGAAATAGATTAATCAAAGATGATACTGAATACAATGCTTTTATGAAAGAGATAGAAGAAGCAATAAAAAAACAGTATGAACGAGGCCTGAGAATTTTAAAGATATTCGACATATTCGACGAAGGAGATGCCTTGTCTATTAGAGATAATTTTTCTCTTGGCATATTTACACGTCGGATAGTATTTTATAAACGTTTAGATATATTTATCAACATGTTATCTGAAATTGTAAATAAAGGCAAAGAATACTTTGAGAAAGAATTAAAAATAGCATTTTTAATTGGAGGCCGGCCATTTGGTGACTGGAGTGAGAGCGAAATCGCAAGGCTTAGAAATCTATTAGATGCTAACCTTTGGCTTAAAGAATATGTATTTATTCTACCGGAAGGGGCAGACCAGATTGGGTTTAGCAGTTATACTGCACGAATTCTGTATCAGATGGCCAAATTAACATTTATGCTCTCAAATGAATTTGATGAAGCGGGCCCATTGAGTCCATCTGAGGTTATGGCTAATGGTGGCATAGTTATAGCCTCACCTGATGGCGTAATACCTGATTTGATTGTAGATTTTCGTTCAGACAAAGAAAATGGGAATGGTTTTATAGTGCCCTATGAGAAGAATGGTGCCCCTTCAGTTAAAGGTTTAATCAAAGCTATTGAGGCATTCAGTAAGGCATATCAAAATGAAGATTCCCGACGAAGGTTAATCTTTAATGCAATTATGACTGCCTTAGAAAAATCAGATACTTCAACCAATCAATCCCCTGGCCTTATTGAAATATGGGAAGAAGCCCTAAGACAAAGAAAGGCCAAAGAAAAGGAAACAAAGAGAATAAGAAGGGAGTTAGACAAGTTCGTCAATAGGCTTGATAGAGACACTGTAGTTAGACTTCTTGAGGAGATTGCTCCATTTACCTTTTATACATCTAGGAATCCACAGGGCGAAGCTTCCCTGAAGGGATTGTCAGGTTTTAGAATGAAATTAAGAGAATTATTTACAAGCGGTATTAAGATTACAAACGGTGGAATTTTCGAAAGTTATTATAAATATTTAAAGGATTTTACTGATGGATTAGAAGGTAAAGAGGTCATTTTAGATTGGCTTGGTGAGTTGATAAGGTCACCTTCCACAGATTACGAAAAATATGTTGAGTTTATAGATTTTCTGGATTATTTGGTAGATTGTTTAAATAAGAGAAAAGATGGCGAAGATGAGATGGCTAACACAGTTAAAGAATTGGAGGACTTCTATGACAAATATCGCGGACTGCTAATGTCTCTTGTCTGGGGCAATTTACGATGGCCAGGGGTTGCGTTAGACAAATTTTATGACTATGGTCCTGAGTCTGAGTCAGGCGTTATGGACAATCTTCCTTGGGAAGAATTTCAGGCAAAGTTTGATGATATGTATCCAGGTTTCCCTGATGATTTCGAAGAAGTAGATAGATTTATCTCTAAGCAAAGAAAAGCTGTAGCTCAGAGTTTTGCTAGGACATATGAGGAGAGACAGATTGAGCCTCTATTAGAAGCCCGGCAGAGATATTTTCAGGCTGTAGTAAGGCACAATGAAGAGTTGAAAGAAAAGGCAAGCCAGATTGCTATGTGTATTCATGGGATAAAGAATAATCTTACGAGTATAGGCGGGTTTAGTAGCAGGTTACATAAAAAAGCTAATGGCGAATTAGAATTAGCTAAAGTAACAGGGCAGATTGTAGGTAATATCTTGGGACTTGAAAAAAGACTCAATGAGACTGTCATGAGATCACATAAAGAGCTAACAGAGGCAGGTAGGATTAAAAATAAAGATGATATAAGGGAGATTAAGCGTCAAAACAACAAACTCAAGGGACTAATTCAAAACTTTGCTTTGGTCTTGGGAGATGTTGAACGCAGTTTACAGGCCTTGTCAGAATTAGGAAAGGAGCTTAAGGGATACTGCACTCCAGAAACACAAAAGTCAATTGATATTATCCTCGAAGAGATTGTTATGAGCGTATTGATTTACAATGCGTCTATAGGAGAAGAAAAGATAAAGGTGCAATTAGAAGATTACGGTATAAAAGAGCTCAGTCTGGAGAAAATAATAGAAGCAACCAGAAGGTCAGCTAATGCAAAGGCAAGGGAAAAAGACTTTTCTGTTGTGTTTGAGGACGAAGCAAAATTAAAAGAGGCCATAAAAGATAAGAAAATCACAGCTCAGACTGCCATCAATCTTTATATTGCCTTAATGGAACTTCTTATAAATGCGGTCAAATATACACCTGCGGAGAAAGATAGAAATGTAATAATGGATGTTGAGAAGCAAGAACAAGGGGGCAAGGAATATTTGAAGATTAGCATAAAAGACAAAGGTATTGGAATAGCAGCTGAAGATTTAGAGCGTATATTTGAAGTAGGCACAAGGGTCGCCCTAGATATCGAAGGAACAGGCTTAGGCCTTCCCGATGCAAAGAGAAGAGTTGAAGCAATGGGCGGAAGGATTACAGTAGAAAGTGAATTAGGCAAGGGGAGTACCTTTACTGTTTGGTTGCCCGAAGAAAACTTGGCTTCAATAAGTCAGGGCGCAGCTTCTTTTAATCAAGTTGGCATGGCAGATGGAGGAGGTAATCTCTATTCTGGCTTGCCAATCCACAGATGGGCAGAATTGGCCACTAAAATAAAATCCTGGCTAAAATACTTTGGGAAGATTTCTGCTGTGATATTTATTACACTGATTCCTACAAAGAAGGCAAAGCCTCAGACAGTTACTGAAGGGATAAAACCTAAAGTATCTACCGTAACTGTTAGTCAAAGTCAAGAAGTCCAGCTTTCAGAGATTAAAATCCAAGCAGATTATCCAGAAAAGGCGATAGGCTTAATAAATGAATTCAAGCCAGGAGTAATAAAATTAGGTATATTACCTATTTATATTGAGATAATTCAGCAATATCTGCTAACAGGTGAAGAGACGCCTGAGTTTAAATGGGTGATGGAGGAATATGGAAATAGATATTTAGAGATTTTAAAGATTGCTAAAGAAAAGCCAATCCAGGTAATTTTAATAGATTCCTTATCAATCAAAGCAGGTGAAGTGATTTTAAATGTTGAAAAAGACCCGCTAACTCAGCTATTTCCAGAAGAAGATTTATTTAATCTAACCTATATTGATATGCGGCCTCATGATATAAGACATAATACTATTCATGATGCAATAATCTGGCTGAAGATAGTTGACCCAGAGACATATGAATCTTTTGGTATTGATATCCATAATATTATATTCAGTGATTTGAAATTTAGTTATGGCGAGACAACTCCTGATGACGTTATTGAGCTTAATGAGAGGCTGAGAGATATAAAAATGAAGCCTGGGATAAGGCCGATTTTAAATGCACTCATATTAGCCCATGAAATTGACCATATAAAGCATTACACCTGGCTTGATAGACTGCTTAACTCTATAATCGGAGATTCATACAAACTCCTTAAATACTGGGAAAACATAGATGAATTTGAGGCTTCTGCAAGAGAGAAAGGAAGAAGAATTGCAGAAAGACTTGGCATAGAGCCTAATCATCATCTGTTGCAATACAGCGATCCTATGAAGAAACAATATCAAGAAATTCGAAAGATAGCCTTACCCCAATTTAGAAAAGCAGTTATAAAGAGTGTAAAGAAAATATTAATTTTATCCATAGGATTTTTGGCAGTCGTCAGTGGAGCATTTTTGATAATACATTTTAAAGGCTCTGCAAGGGATTTAAGGATAGTCAAAAACAGCAGAAATAGACATGAGGTAGAGATTGCTTTTGATAGGTTAAGACGCTATTCTATAATTTTTGATAGTCGGGGCCAAAGGATATGGCAGAAGGCAATCCGTAATCTCTCAAAAAATAAAAACTTGCCTTTCGAATTTAAAAAAGAGTTATTTTCTAAGATTTCTCAGAATAGATTTCAGGCTTTTCAAGTTGCTACTATTTTGATTAGAAACGGCGTTTCTATAACCCCAGAAGATTATGTTTTTATGTTCAATGTTTCGATTAGTGAAGCAAATAGAGATTTGCAGAGAATTAGAGAGGTTTTACAATCTAAAAAGCCAGGCATAATAGCCCCCGAGGCGCTGTCAGTAAGTTTAGGACTATTCTTTATTTCCTATTTCTTCAAACTCCCACCCATAATTTCGACTCTGCTTCAAGTTGCAGGTGTAGTGATTGGGACAGGCGCCTTGGTTTATCTGACTATATGGTATGCAAAACTTCTAAAAGACGGCAGACTCAAAGCGCCTGAAACAACGCCAGATAAAGGCATAAAATCTATACGAACCCTTGTCAGGAAAGCTATCTTAGACCCTGCCCAGCGCCTTTTTGTTTGGCTAAATAAGAAAACGGTTTCTAATCAGCACAATCAGGAGGATGTGCCCTCAAAGATATTATCTTTATATGATAAAAGAAAACTCTCTACCGGGAAAATTTCAAAGAGGATGGTCAAGGATACTCAATATATTGCCAAACATTCAAGAAGGGTGGCAGAGTTGTGTGAGTTATTTGCCAGGAACTTGGGATTAAGCGAAGGTGATATTAATAAATTAAGACTTGCTGCATTAGGCCATGATATTGGCAAGAGGGCAAATAAAAGGATGATCAAGCTTGTCAATAGACCTGCAAAACTGGCAGCAGGGGAATATGAGAAGGTTATGGAACACCCTATGTTCTCTATAGAAATCATTAAAGGTGCGGAGATAGAATTGCCTTTAGAGACTGAAAAGGCAATTTTATATCACCATAATCTTGAAGGGCTTGAAGAAGACTCAGATTTAAAAGCTGATAGGACGTTACTTAACCGCGTCAGGAAGATTACAGAGATTCTAATTGTTGCAGGTCATATAGATGAGTTTATAAATAGAGAAAAGCCTTATTTAAGAGATAAGACTCCAGACATTGCAGGATTGAAAAAATGGCTTGAAGAGAGAAAGATAAGATTAGATAACCAGGTATATAGTCTTGCAACCCAAGCCATAACTCGTGCATTAAAGATAAGCAATGCTTCCAATGGTGAAATTACTATTAAAGATGCGATGATTAAATATCTAAAAGATGCGATAGAAA
>JBBIOC010000108.1:1174-5452 GCA_037443585.1 Candidatus Omnitrophota bacterium | reverse complement strand
GCCGTCAAAAAATTTTGATTTATCTAGCAAAAACTCACAAAGTCTAATTTGGTCGGGGCGACTGGACTTGAACCAGTGACCTCTGCGTCCCGAACGCAGCGCTCTAAGCCAAGCTGAGCCACGCCCCGAATCAAGTTATTCCTCTGGCAATTTTGGTGTCTCTATTGAATCTATCTTAAGCAGCTTATCTTCAAACCTATCCAAACTCTTTACTGCCTTATCATAACTGGACCTGGAATCGTTCAAATGACCACCAATCTTTTCAAAGTCATCAGCAAATTTATTGAATTCTATCTTTAATGTCCCGAGCATCTTTATGACGTCCTGAACCCTCTTCTCTATTGACATCCCCTTTATACCTAAAATAATAATCTGAAGGTATGCATAAAAACTATTCGGTGAGACAGGAATTACCTTCTTTGAGATGGCATGAGAGAATATGGATTTCTCTTCGCCAATCTCTTCATCCTTTATGATTGTTTCATAATAGACATTCTCAGCAGGGATATACATTAGAGCAAAGTCATATGTCCCCTCGTCTGGTAAGATATATTTTTCTGCAATAGAATTTATATGTTCTTTTACTGAACGGACAAACTCTTTTTTGCACCGTTTCCTATCCAATTCTGTCTGGGCATCTATGCATCTTTTAAAACTCTCTAATGGAAATTTTGCATCTACAGGAACCATCCTATTTCCTATGCGAATGATAGCATCTACCCTTTCGCCGCTCTTAAAACTATACTGCAATTCGAAATATTCCTTGCCAGGCATAATCTGCTCCAGGAGGTTCTCTAAAAATAACTCTCCCATACCGCCCCTAATCTTGGGTGCGCGTAAAATCTCTTGCAGGCTTGCAATATCTTTACCAATCTCATATATCTGTTTACTCTTCTCTTCTAAGGCACCTAAGCTTTCTTTTACATCGCCTACTACCTTTGCAGCATTGTCAAGGCGCTCACCCATTGTCTGATTTACACTCTGCAGTATTTTTGCACTTTCGTTAAGTTGTTTCAGAATAAGCTCTGTATTTTTAGAAAGTGTATCGCCCCATTCCTTGCGCAGGGCATTTATCCTCTCCTCGGTCTCCTTTGAGGAAGAGCCCTTGATAAATCTTATCACCCAGAAAAATAAAACCGATGTACCTATCAAAAGTACGAGTAGAACAAAATTTAAAATTATCATAGATATCTCGCAGATATTATACTACATATATCCATATTTCTTCAGGAATTCTTCAGTAAGCTTAGGATAATCTTTCCTGTTTACATACTTCGCCAATATATCTGTCTCTACATTTACAGAATACCCCTGCCTTTTCAGGCCCAGTGTTGTATTTTTTAAAGTATGCGGAATTAGATATACGTTAAAATAATCTTTGTCAACTTCTGCAACCGTAAGACTTATGCCATCTATTGCAATAGAGCCTTTCTCAGCTAAAAAAGGAGAAAATTCAACAGGCAAAGAAAGCCTCATCTTTATACCTTCTTTGACTTTTTTCAATTCAATAATCTCAGCCTTATAATCAATATGGCCTGTTACGAAATGTCCCCCAATGGCTTGACCTGCTTTTATTGCCCGCTCTAAATTAATTTTATTTGACACCTTTAAATCGCCCAGATTGGTCCTGTAGATTGTTTCAGGAACTATATCAAAACTTATAGAATTATTTTTTATATCTATTACAGTCAAGCATACCCCATTTACTGAAATGCTGTCACCAACCCTTGTGCCTTCCGAAACCACCTTAGCATAAATAACAAATCTAATGTTGTCTTTTTTTCTTATAATCTCTTTTACCCTTCCAAGTTCTTCAATTATACCTGTAAACATCAGAACTCCCCAGAAATCAGAATATCTTCTTTGAAATTTTTGACTTCTATATTCTTTAATCGCATTGCCTTGCTGATTCTATCTACGCCCTTTCCTTCAACAGAAGTAATAGCATACCTGCCGCCAATTATCTTAGGCGCTATAAAGAATAATATTCTATCTACTAATCTCTCTTCAATAAAACTGGCGATGGTTGTGCCGCCGCCCTCAACTAAGAGATTGACAATCTCTATGCCTGCAAGGCGCTTTAAAAGAGACCTTAAATTAAATCTGCTGTTTCTTTCTCTCTCGCTGATAACAAGGCCGCCGCTCTTATTCAAGAGCCTTACCCTCGCCTGAGCCCTCTTTGCTCTCAAATATTTAGCAGACGTAACTATAATTACAAGGGCAGGAGATTTTCTGGAAAAGATTTTTGCATTGAGCGGTGTCTTGAGTTCAGGGTCAAGAATAACCTTAATTGGAAACTTTCTATAGGGCCTTGAGGTAAGCAAAGGGTCATCCTTTATTATTGTATTAACCCCAACCAGGATTGCATCTGATTCTTTTCTCAATCTGTGTACAAAGCCTCTTGCAGATTCTCCAGTAATCCATTTAGAATCTCCTGTATAAGTTGCTATTTTTCCGTCGAGCGATTCCGCAACCTTTACTGTTACAAATGGCATCTTCTCTGTTATATATTTTATGAATGGCTTATTTAATTTCCTTGATTCTTCTTCGAGTAAACCGACCTTTACTTCTGTCCCATTGGCCCTAAGTTTTCTAATTCCTCTGCCGTTATTTAGGGGATTTTGGTCAATCATTGCGCAGATTACCCTTTTTATCCTGCTTTTTATAATAGCGTCTGTGCAAGGTGGTGTCCGTCCAAAATGGTTACAGGGTTCTAGATTTACATAAAGCGTTGCTCCACGAGCCTTCTTACCTGCCTCCCTTATTGCCACAATCTCAGCATGAGGCCCTCCTGCCTGCCTATGGAAACCTCTTCCTATAATTCTATTGCCCTTAACAAGCACAGCGCCTACCATTGGATTGGGGCTCGTATGCCCCCTGCCCCTCTCTGCAAGCCTCAATGCCTCTCTCATAAAAAACTCATCCCTGTTCATATTAAAAACGTTACATTTCTGTCACTGTCAAAAATGTAAACTTTATTTTATAATTTTTAGCGCTTCCACAAAACTGTAAGGTATTTTTATCTTGCCGATTAACACCTCGCCTTTACCAAATCCATGGCAGTCTGAACCACCTGTGGGAAGCAAATCCTCTTTTTCTGCCAAATTCTTAAGATAGTCTACATCACTCTTTGAATGGTCAGTATGATATACCTCCAGACCTTTCAGGCCAAATTTTTTCAAATTCTTAATAAAATCATCCAGCGCCATATTTTCAATCTGAACTGTCTTTGGATGTGCAAGCACAGCTATGCCGCTGACTCTATCAATCATATCTATTGCCTCTTCAGGCAACAGTTTAAATTTCTTAACATAACAGGGCTTGCCATTGCCTATATATAATCTAAAGGCATCCTGTAAAGAAGCAACAAGGCCTTTCTTGAACAAAACCTGGGCTATGTGTAACCTACCAACTGCTCCAGGACCGCTCGTCTTAAATACCTCTTCTTCGCTTATATCCAGCCCATGCTCTTTTAATTTCTCAACTATTCTTTTTGCGCGCTCAATCCTTACTTCGCATATCTGCTTGAGCTTCTTTAAAAACCAATCCGCTTGCCAGTCTATAAAATAACCGAGGAGATGGATTTCATTATCCTCAAACTCAGCAGTCAATTCCACTCCTGGGATAACCTCAATCCCAAACGCTTTTCCAAATTTTATAGATTGGCTCACCCCTGAAACTGTATCGTGGTCAGTGATTGCTATTGCATCAAGCCCTTCTTCCCTTGCGCGCTTCACAACTTCAAGAGGAGAGAAAGTGCCATCTGAAAGATAGGTATGGACATGGAGGTCTGCTACTTTTTGCATTCTGTTTTCTTTATCTTATCAAGGATACCATTTACAAATTTACTGGAATCAACATCCCCATATTTTTTTGCAAGCTCAACTGCCTCATTTATGGATACCTTGGGTGGGACATCATCTAAAAAGAGAAGTTCAAATACAGACATTCTTATAATATTTCTGTCAATTGTTGCCATCCGCTTAAGTTCCCAGTTATCCGCATATCTTGAGATGACCTCATCTATCTTAGAAAGGTTTTTGATTGTCCCGCTGACAAGCAGGTCTGTAAATTCCTTTATATCTTTTGAAAGCTGTGGTTCTCTTGACCAGTGGTCTTCAAGAGCAAACTCTGGGGTCTGGTCTGCAATATCAATCTGATACAGAACCTTTAAAGCACATTCGCGTGCACGTGTGCGTTTCCGCATAATAATTTTTACCATATTTCAACCTACGCGGTTGACAAAAATTCAACCGCGTAGGTTGAATCGGTCTCTTT
>JBBIOC010000108.1:0-1120 GCA_037443585.1 Candidatus Omnitrophota bacterium | reverse complement strand
TTATTCCCTTCTTTCGTCCCAGCGCGTTCAATAGCCTGTTCTATCGTGTCTGCTGTGATTATGCCAAAGATGACAGGCCTCCCTGTATCGAGCGAAATCTTTGCAATCCCTTTAGCAACCTCACTGGCAATATAATCAAAATGCGGGGTTGAACCTCTTATGACTGTGCCCAAGCAGACAACTGCATCATATTTTTTTGAACGCGCCATCCTATTGGCAATGAGCGGAATCTCAAAGGCCCCAGGCGTCCACACAATCTCTATCTCGTTCTCCTTAACCCCGTGTCTCAACAACGTGTCATTGCAGCCTTCTAAAAGCCTCTTTGTAATAAAATCATTAAATCTTGAAGCAATGACTCCAAAGTTCTTTCCTTTTGCAACTAACTGTCCCTCAATCGTCTTAATCATGGACTCCTCCTTTCATACGTAATTTATGCCCCAGTTTCATCTTCTTTGTAAGTAGATATCTCCTGTTAACTGGCGTGACAGGAACCTCAATAGGCACCCTTTCAACTATCTTTAGCCCATAGCCCTCAAGACCCACAATCTTTTTGGGATTATTTGTGAGAAGCCTAATTTTTTTCAAGCCCAAATCAACTAAAATCTGTGCGCCTATGCCATAGTCCCTCAAGTCTGGCTTAAAACCCAATGCCTTGTTAGCCTCAACAGTATCAAGCCCTTTATCCTGAAGTGCATATGCCTTTAGTTTATTTAAAAGGCCAATGCCTCTACCTTCCTGTCTCATATAAAGGATTATGCCGCGGCCTTCCTTCTGTATCATCTTCATTGCCTGAAAGAGCTGTTCGCCGCAATCACACCTGTAAGAATGGAATACATCTCCGGTCAGACATTCTGAATGGACCCTGACAAGAACAGGTGTCTTTGCTTCAATATCTCCCATCACAAGCGCAAGATGGCAGGACTTATCAATGCTCGATTCGTAGACATAGACCCTGAACTTTCCAAATTGTGTTGGAATGTTCGTAGTAACAATCCTTTTTACGAGTCTCTCAAAACGTCTCCTGTAATGTATCAGGTCTGCGATTGTGCAGATTTTAAGTCTGTATCTTTTAGCAAATTTAATAAGGTCTGGGGTGCGCGCCATAGTGCCGTCGTCATTC
>JBBIOC010000107.1:5177-5474 GCA_037443585.1 Candidatus Omnitrophota bacterium | reverse complement strand
TTGGAACGATAAAGTCAATATTTGATGCATCAGCATGGTCAGTTATGCCAATGGCCTTATAGCCAATCTCTTCAGCCCGCCTTGCAAGTTCGCAGGGTAAAAGCACGCCGTCGCTCAGTAATGAGTGTGTATGGAAGTCTATCATTGACATTAAAAATTTATTATGTTATTTTTATGCTAAAGCCCCAGTAGCTCAGATGGATAGAGCACAGGTTTCCTAAACCTGGTGTCGGGTGTTCGAGTCACCCCTGGAGCACCAGTTCAACCTACGCGGTTGGGCACCAGTTCAACCTACGC
>JBBIOC010000107.1:0-5160 GCA_037443585.1 Candidatus Omnitrophota bacterium | reverse complement strand
ACGCGGTTGAACAAATCGCAACCTACGCGGTTGAACGATTTGTTCAACCGCGTAGGTTGATTCGGTTTTAATATTTTATTAATGAATAAACTGAAAAATCCTTTAACTTGCCTCTGCCCTTCAAATCCGTTAACTCAATTAGAAATACTATCTCAACAACCTTGCCTTTCAATCTTTCTACAAGTTCGCAGACCGCACTTATTGTTCCGCCCGTTGCAAGCAAATCATCAACAATCAAAATCCTTGAATTGGGCTTGAATGCATCCTGATGCATCTCCAGCGTATCCTCTCCATACTCAAGTGAATAACTTGCGCTGTAAGTTTTATGCGGCAGCTTCCCTTTCTTTCTTACAGGAACCATTGCTGCACCAAGTTTATACGCAAGGGCGCCGCCAAATATAAAACCCCTCGCCTCAACTGCTACAACTGCGTCTATTCTTTTCTTTGAATATCGCTTGGCAAGGATATCAATAACTTGATGAAATTTCTTTTTATTGTTCAGCAATGTCGTAATGTCTCTAAATAGAATTCCCTTTTTTGGAAAGTCAGGGATGTTGCGGATATATTTTTTAAAAGACTCCATAATTTTTCTCTATATTGTTAAATTGTCAAATTGCTAAATTGTTATAACAGTTTAACAATATAGCAATTTAGCAGTTTAGCAATTTAATACTCCCCAAACTCCTCTGCCTGCTGCTGAAGGATATATGTGCGAAGCTTATTCATTGCTGCACCCTCAATCTGCCGCACCCTCTCACGAGTTATTCCGAAATACTTTGCAGTTTCGCCTAAGGTATGTATCACACCATCTGAAAGACCGAACCTGAGGTCTAATATCCTGCGCTCTCTCTCGTTCATCTTTTCTAAAAGCTTCTCAATCCGCTCTTTCCTAAAAATATCTGAGATTCTGTCCATAGGTGAGATTGAGGTTTCATCTTCAATTAAATCCATAAACTGCCCTGTCCCTTCTTCGCCGATAGGCGCATCAAGGGATGAAACCTTTGTGGCTATTTCACTGATCCTCTTTACCTTTTTTGCAGAAAGGCGCATCTTCTTTGCCACCTCTTTTAGTTTAGGTTTTCTGCCCAATTTTTGCGTCAGCCGCTCAGTCACCTTGCGCCACCTATTAATTATCTCAGTCATATAGACAGGGATTCGGATGGTCTTGCCCTGATTTGCTATTGCACGCGTTATATATTGTTTTATCCACCAGGCAGCATATGTGCTGAACCTATATCCCTTATTTGGATTGTATTTTTTTACTGCCTTCATCAATCCTAAATTGCCCTCTTCTATCAAGTCCATCATTGGCACACCAAGTCTTGAGTAGCGCTTTGCAATATTTATCACAAGTCGAAGATTTGATTGAATCATTCTCTTTCTAGCGATAGAGCTGCCTTTACGAATCTTTCGTGCAAGTGATTTCTCCTCTTCTGAAGTCAGAAGCGGGATGTCTTTGATTGCCTTGAGATAGAGTTTTATGGCATCCATTTTAAAATCATATAAAGCACAGATGATCACAGATTAAAAGATACAGATGATCACAGATATCTGTGATCATCTGTGAAAACATAAGTTTAATGCGAAATCTGCGATCATCTGTGCTTCAATTTTTCTTTATTGCTGCCTGCGCCGCAGCAAGCCTTGCAATCGGCACGCGAAATGGCGAACAGCTGACATAATTCATACCAACCCGATGGCAGAATTCAATTGAACGTGGGTCCCCGCCATGTTCTCCGCAAATCCCCACCTTTAAATCCTTGCGAACCTTTCTGCCGCGTTCAATACCGAGTCTTATCAATTCACCTATGCCATCTCGATCGATGGTCTGAAACGGGTCTTCTGGCAAAACCCCCTGTTTTAAATATTCAGGCAAAAATGCATTGATATCATCTCGAGAAAAGCCAAAACCCATCTGTGTCAAATCATTAGTCCCGAATGAAAAGAAATCTGTCTGCTGTGCAATCTTGTCAGCAATAATGGAAGCGCGAGGGACTTCAATCATTGTTCCAAATAGGTACGGCATCTTCTTTAAATTATATTTCTTAAGCACTTCATTGTAAATTTTTATAACTATCGCGCGTTGGCTAACGAGTTCTTTATCGTCGCAGACAACAGGAATCATTATCTCAGGATAAACCTTCTTCCCGGACTTGATAAGCTCTGCAGATGCCTCAAAGATTGCCCTGACCTGCATCTCTGTAATCTCAGGATAGGTAATCCCCAAGCGAACACCTCTATGTCCCATCATAGGATTATTCTCATGCAAACTCACAGCGCGCTTCTCCAATTCTTCTCTGGTTATATTTAAACTCTCTGCAAGATTATCTAATTGCTCTTTCTGGTGTGGGACGAATTCATGCAGAGGTGGGTCGAGAAGTCTTATAGTAACAGGCAGGCCTTCCATTGCGTCAAGCGTCCCTTTAATGTCATTTTTGACAAAACCAAAAAGCTCATTCAGCGCATTGCGCCTTTCCTCAGGGGTCTTGGAAATAATCATCTTGCGAAGTTTAAAGAGCGGCTCTTCAGAACCCTTACCATAGAACATATGTTCTGTGCGGAATAGGCCTATGCCTTCTGCGCCAAACAAACGCGCCCGCTTGGAATCTTCAGGCGTATCTGCATTTGTCCGTATTTTTAATTTTCTTATGGAATCGCAGAGCTTAAGAAAATCGAAAAGGAGTTTGTTTTCTTCAGAGGCATCCATCATTGACAAGCGGCCTTCATAGACATAACCCTTTGTCCCGTTAAGTGAAATCCAGTCCCCCTCTTTAAAGACCTTGCTGTCAACGCTAAACTGTTTATTTGCCTGCTCTATTATCAGGCTTCCGCAACCTACTATGCAGCACTTCCCCCAGCCGCGCGCAACCAATGCAGCATGAGAGGTCATCCCACCGCGGGCTGTAAGTATTGCCTTTGCTGCGCGCATCCCTTCTACATCTTCAGGGTTTGTCTCCTCGCGCACAAGTATCACGTCTTTACCTTTCTTTGCCCACTCAACCGCATCAGAAGAGTCAAAGACTATCTGGCCTGTTGCGCTGCCAGGGCCTGCAGGGAGGCCTTTGGCAATGGGCTTTAAAGACAATTCTATCTTTGGGTCTATAATCGGATGGAGCAGCTCATCCAGTTGCAAAGCCGTTACCCGCATTACTGCGGTCTTTTTGTCAATCAGCCCTTCTCTTAGCATATCAATTGCCATCCTGACTGCAGCAGGGCCGTTTCTCTTGCCTACGCGACACTGAAGCATATAGAGCTTATTTCTTTCAATTGTAAACTCAATATCCTGCATATCCCTATAATGTCTCTCTAAACACTTTTGAATATCAAAGAGTTGTTTATATATCTTGGGCATCTCTTCTTCAAGGGTCGGCAGGTCCTTATTGTGTTCACTCCTTGAATATGAATTAATGGGCGCGGGCGTGCGAATCCCTGCAACTACATCTTCGCCTTGCGCATTTATAAGATATTCGCCATAGAATTTATTCTCACCGTTTCCAGGGTTGCGCGTGAAAGCAACCCCTGTTGCAGAATCCTCGCCCATATTTCCAAATACCATTGTCTGGACGGTCACTGCAGTCCCCCATTCATCAGGTATATTTTCAATCCGTCGGTAGCTCACTGCACGCTTGCCTTGCCACGATGCAAAGACCGCTCCGATACCGCCCCACAACTGCTCATCAGGGTCATCAGGAAAATCCTTCTTTAAAACCTCTCTTATTTTTTTCTTAAATTCTCTGCACAACCCTTTTAAATCCTCTGTATCCAAATCTGTATCATTCTTGATGCCTTTCTCTGTTTTTACTTGACTCATAATCTTTTCAAGCTGCCTGCGGATGCCCATATCCTCTTCTGGTTCAATGCCGCAAGCCTTCTCCATTACCACATCAGAGTACATCATAATCAATCTTCTATATGCATCGTATACAAAACGCGGGTTCTGCGTCTGCTTAATCAAGCCTGGTATAGTCTTTTCAGTCAGGCCTATGTTGAGAACAGTCTCCATCATCCCAGGCATTGACCTTCTTGCTCCAGACCGCACAGAGACCAAAAGCGGATTTCCAGAGTCTCCAAAGCCCTTACCCATTATCTTCTCAATCTTCTTTAATGCCTTTTGAACCTGCTCCTTCAAGCCTTTAGGATAGGCTCTTTTGTTTTTATAATAATAAGTGCAGACTTCTGTAGTTATTGTAAACCCTGGTGGAACTGGTAAACGAAGCCCTGGATGGCCTGCCATCTCAGCTAAGTTTGCGCCTTTCCCGCCCAACAGATTCTTCATCCTTTCATTTCCATCTGCCTTTCCATCGCCAAAGAAGTAAACCATCTTTTTTGCCATCTCTTTACCAATCCTCCTTTTCTAACCTGGTTAGATTTGTCAGATTACGGCTTCAATTTGCAGTATTCTATACTACTATCTGTGGCAGTTTCGCTAAGTCCGCCACCTTTTCAGTATAGAGTCTATTTATCGCCTTCATAATCGCAAGGCGATTTAATCGCAGCGGCTGCTCCTGAACATTTACCAGAACCTTATCAAAAAATTCATGTATAATTTTGTAGAAGGCCTCTCCGTACAATCTTGTAGCCTCAATATATCTCTCCTCTTCTATAAATTGCTCTATCCTTCCCTTATTCTCTAAATACGTTGACCAGAGTGCCTTCTCTAACCCCTCTATAAAAAGCTCTTGATTGACATCCCCTACAAGTCCTGTCTCATTCTTTGCGCCTTTAAGGATATTGGATGTGCGCTCCACAACCTTCGCAGCCTTTAAAAACCCTTCTTCTTTGCTGATTTTCAGGAGCACCTTAAATCTATTAAAGGCATCTACAGGGTCATCAAAACCAATACAAAGAACAGCCTCTTTTAATCCAACGGGCGCTAAATTCTCAGGGTCTATAAGATTTTCTATGCGTTCCTTTAGGTATTCTAATAAAATCGCCCTTAATCTATCCCTTTTAATTTTTATATAGCCCTTTAATATTTCAATTGCATTTTCTAAGCTCTCATTTAAAGAAAGTCGGATATCCTTCTCAATTATGATTCTAATTATACCCTGGGCGATGCGCCTTATCCCATATGGGTCATAACTGCCTGTTGCCTCTATCCCAACGGCTAAAAATCCTACTAAGCTGTCGAACCTGTCAGATATAGCAATAATAGTTCCG
>JBBIOC010000106.1:0-5489 GCA_037443585.1 Candidatus Omnitrophota bacterium | reverse complement strand
AAATTTTAATTTTTCCATTTTCTTAATTTAAATATAACTTAATATTTTATGGTAAATCTCTTCAGTTCCATACTTCAAACATAGCTCTTTAAATTCTTTGTCTTTGACTTTTATGTTATTGGCTCTAATCAAACCAATAATGTCTGGAAAATCTTTGGGCTCGCGAAGCTTGGGATTATACTTGATTGAATGCAGTTTGAGTGCAATTAAATGAAAAAGGGAAGGAACGATAAATCTTTGACCAGCAATATTAATCTCCTTGCCATCTTTAATAATCTTGTCTAATGTATCTCTATCAACAAACATAAAATCAAGGTCTATTAGGTATGATTTGTTGCTCTTTAGTCTAATAAATACCCCTTGTTGGATATAATCCTTCCTGAAGCCTTCTTTCTTCAAGGCCACTTCTATTTTCTCAAAATCACTTTCAGTAATTAAAAAATCTACATCTACTGTCTGTCGTGTTAACTTATAATAATTGACTGCAAATCCACCTATTAAAACGCAGGATACATTATCTCTCTTTGATAAAATTGAAATTAAATGAAAGACAGTTGGATAACTCATAATCTCACCCGTTATCGTAAAATATACAGAAGAGGTAGAGGTAGCTACCCTTTAAGGGGTAGCTACGACTACGACTACTACGACTACGACTCTCCTTTTAACCAGAAAAGATACTACAACTTATGCAACCTGCAACTGTAATTTCTTATCCAAAGGCACAGCCTTGATTAGGATATGATACCCTAAGGCCAAAAGGACTCTTTCTATGCTTTGGATGTTACTAAAATCTCCATTTTCTATCTTTGAAATCTGTTGCTGGGTGACCCCTAACTTTTTGGCGAGTTGACCCTGAGTGAGACTGTTCTTGATGCGGTAGTCCAGGATTAACTTAGCAATTTTCCCTTTTTCAAGTTCAAGCTCATAAAGTTCCTTAAAATATGGGTCTCTTAATTTTTCCTTTAAATGCTCATCAATCCTACTTATTCTATATTTCATTTTCATCACCCCTTCTATTTATTAGCCATAACACATTACGCCTTTAAATTGCCGCTATAAAGCCTTCTTCTTTCGAGAGCAAGTTTTATTTCTCTTTTAGGAGTCTTTTCTGTCTTTTTCTTAAAACCATTAGTAAAAATTATTCTTTCCTCTTTGCCCTCAAATCTCAATTCATAGATGCCATCTTTTAAATGTCTTGTGTGTAGCATTGGCAATCTATGTCCGTATTCTTCAAGCCAATCACACTTAACAAAGAACTTTCTTTGAGTTACAGGGTCCAAAGAATCAATAAACTCTTTTACTGGAGACCTTCCACTTTCAGTCTCAAAATAATAACAAGTATATTTAGGCAAATAATACCCCTAACCTCTATTTAGAGTATACAACCATTTAGTTGTAGTGTCAAGAAAAAGTCATGTTGAGCCGATACACCGTTTGCAATTTTCTATATCAACCTGTCTCCAATTTTAAAATTAAACATGGTGACAATCCCTCTTTTAACCAAACCACTCAACAATTGGAGTTTCTAAAAATCTTTCTATTTCTACCCCTGTACCACCTACTGTAACACTCTTCTTAACCTTATATTTTTTCCTAAAAAGTTCGAGCCCAAGTATAGCTGTACGTCTTTTGCCACTCTTTATTTCTATAGCTATCAAATCATTGCCTCTTTGCATAACAAAATCAACTTCATAATGGCCTTCTCTCCAATAAAAAATTTCTATATTATTTTTAAAAGCCTCGTTTACCAGATATGCCCCGACTGCAACCTCATTCAAACGCCCCCACATATCGGGTTCGGCCTGCCATTGTTGAAATCTTCTATTGCTAAGAGCTGTGATAAGGGCTGTATTTAAAGGCAACCATTTAGGACTTGAATGTCTTTGGCGCAAGGCCTTCCCTGACCATTTTTGCAGACCAGATATAAGAAAGGCTGATTCTAATAATTTTTGATAATGAGCCAGGGTTGTAGTATTGCCTGCCTCAGCTAACTGGCCGAGTAATTTTTGGTATGAAAGTATCTGGCCGCCATATTCGCAAGCCAGAACAAAGAGCTGACGCAAAAGTGCTGGCTTATCAACACGATTTAAAAGCAAAATATCCTTTGAAATAGCAGTCTCAATCAAAGAATCTCTGATATACTGAGCCCATCTCTCTTCCTCATTAATTAAAGCAACAGCACCAGGATACCCACCAAAATAAATAAATTTTTCAAGGGGCCATTTAAAACACTCCTTACATTCTCTATATGTCCAATGGGTTGCTCTTATAATCTCAAAACGGCCTGCGAGACTCTCATCTAATCCTTTTTGAATCAAAAGTGCTGAAGAACCTAAAAGAACAACTTTAAGATTATTCCCTCTGCGAGTATCTTCATCCCATAAGCGCTTCGCCTCACCAGACCAATTTAATACCTTTTGAATCTCATCCAGAACTAAAATTGCCGGTTTTTTATCTTGAAGCTTTCTGCGAGCTAAATCCCACTGCTGGGCAATCCACTCCACGGGTGGCGGAGCAGGAAAATCCGCTGAAGCATAGTGGTTTGGAATATTTAATTCTCTAAGTACCTGAAGTATAGCTGTAGTCTTACCTACCTGCCTCGGACCAGTAATAACCTGGATAAAACGTCTCTCTTCTAACAAACGTTCTTTAATAATATTTGTTATATCTCTTTTGAATTCTGGTAATTGCATATTTTATTCAAATTATCTCAACACTATGAGTAATTATACATTAAATCCTGAGTAAAGTCAACTAAAATTATAGTTATTTTTACCAAACTATCCCCAGAATTTCCATATTAAGTCCAAAATTGGAATTATTACTTCCATAATATAGTGGATTATTTTAATCTTTTTAACAATTCCTCTAAAGGCGGGGTATTTAGAATGTCTTTTTGCTCAAGGCCAGCTCTACGGGCAACTGAAACCCCCAGACCCATATATTCAAGCTGGTCCAGAAAATGCGCATCTGTCCCAATAGCAAGCAATACCCCCATCTCTTTTGCCTTCCTAGAATTTATATCATTTAAGTCCAACCTCTGGGGAAACGCATTTATCTCTAAAGCAGTCCCTGTATCCTTGCAGACCTTTAGTAATTCATCCATATCCAGCTCATAAGAGTCCCTCGTTCCCCAGAGCCTGCCTGTGGGATGGGCGATTATATCCACGTGTTTATTCTGACAGGCTGAAATTAGCCGCTTTGTAAGATGCTCCTTAGACTGTTTAAAACCTGAATGTATTGCAGCAACAACTATCTCTATCTCAGCCAAAACTTCATCCTTATAGTCAATTCCTCCTTCTGAATCAATATCCACCTCTGTGCCAAAGAGGATTCTAAAACCTTTGAGGCTTTTATTTAAATTTTCAATCTCAGCGCGTTTCTGACTTAGCTCTTTTACTGAAAGCCCGCCTGCTACTTTAAGTGACTGCGAATGGTCTGTAGCTGCAATATATTCGTATCCTAAGGCCTTGGCTCTCTCTGCCATCTCCTTGATTGAATTGTTCCCATCTGACCATTTTGAATGCACATGAAAATCACCCTTTATATCAGAAAGCTCAATGAGTTTTGGAAGTTGACTCTTTTTTGCAAGTTCAATCTCACCCCTGTCCTCCCTCAACTCAGGCTCAATAAATCCAAGGCCCAAAAATTTAAAGATTTCATTTTCAGTCTTACCTGCAAGCCTCTTTTCATTCTTAAATACACCGTATTCATTTATCTTCAGGCCCTTCTTTTGCGCAATCTGCCTCAAGTGTATATTAAATTCCTTTGAGCCTGTAAAATAGAGCAGCGCAGCGCCAAAACTATCCTCCTCCACCACCCGCATATCTACCTGAATATTTTCTTTGGTTAAGACAGAGGACTTGGTCTCGCCCTTTGCAAGGACCTCTTTGACTGAAGCTAAATTAGTAAAGATATCCATTATCTTTTTGGGCTTCCTTGATGAGACCAATATATCTATATCTCGGACAGTCTCCTTCATCCTCCGCAGACTCCCAGCAGGGCTTATATTTTTGACCTCTGGGAGTTTTTTCAAGGCATCTACAAAACCCTGGCTAATATTTATTGCAGTGGCAAGGTCCATCCGCTCTCTACCTTTCTTTATTACTTCAATGCCCCGCAATATATTCTCTTCTGTCTTTTCTTTCATATGTGGAATACCCTTTAGCTTCCCCTGCCTTGCCATCTTTTCAAGGGTGGGGATATCTTTGATTCCCAGTTCTTTATGTAAAAGCCTTGCAGTCTTTGGGCCTATTCCAGGCACAGAGAGCATCTCAATTATTCCAGAAGGCACACTCTTTTTGAGTTCCTCAAAGGATTTGAGCTTCCCTGTCGAGACAATCTCTTTAATCTTCCCTTCTAAATCCTTCCCTATGCCAGGGATGTCAGTAAGGGAACCTTCTTTTATCAAGACCTCAACATCCTCAGTCAAGGACTCTATATTCTGCGCTGCCTTCAGATATGCGCGAATCCTGAATGGATTGTCGCCTTTAATCTCTAATATCTTTGCAATACTTTTAAATATTTGTGCAACTTCTAAGTTTTTCATGTTAGAATATTGTAACATATAAAAACCAAATGGTACTAAAATTTTTAAGAAAGCGTCAAATTGCCAAGCGAATAATGTGGGCCCTAGCAATACTCATCATCCCTGCATTTGTCATCTGGGGCGTTGGCACAAGTATGAGAGAAAGAAAAGGCCCAGACTATGCTGGCAAAATCTTTAATAGAAAGGTCTCTTTTGAGGAATATGAAAGGGTATGGCGTTCTACCAGGGATTTTCTTGAAAGCTCATATGGCAAAAATATACCAGAAGAACTTATTCATGATGCGGTATGGAATAGGCTCATCCTCTTAGAAGACGCAAAGCATCAAAATATCAGGGTGAGCGATGAGGAGGTCATAAGAAAGATTCAAGAGCTCCCCGTATTCCAAAGAAATGGCAGGTTTGACAGGGCTCTATATAAATCTATGCTTCAGGATGGGGCAAGAAATTTTGAAGAGAATATCAGAGACGACCTTGTTATCGCCAAACTCAAGAGTAAGGTTATTTCTAGAGTAATAGTAACAGACGAGGAGCTCAAGGAAGAATTTAAAAAGGAGAATGAAAAGATAAAGGCCTCGTATATACTTATAAAACCCAAAGACTTTGAGAATCAAATCTCTTACTCTGAAGATGAGCTAAAGACACATTATGAAGAAAATAAAGAAAGATTTAGAACTGAGGAGAAGGTAAATGTAGAATACATAGGGTTTACATTTGAAAACGATGAGCAGAGAGAAGAGGCAGAGAACAATATCTTTGATATTGCAAGAAAGCTTAAAGAAAAAGTTTTTGATGAAGTAACAAAGGAAAATTCCCTTACAATAAAAGAGACTGGGCTCTTTTCAATAAATGAGCCCATACCTGATATAGGTTTTTCCTACCCATTTATAAAAGAGGCCTTTAGATTAAAACCAGTAGAGATGAGCCAGCCCATAAAAAC
>JBBIOC010000105.1:0-5515 GCA_037443585.1 Candidatus Omnitrophota bacterium | reverse complement strand
GCTGAAAGCGCATGCGAGGCAATTGGTGCAAACCCGCTGCTGGGAAGGGTAGGCGGGTATTTTCATGACATCGGCAAGATGGAAAAGGCCGAATACTTTACTGAAAATCAATTCGCTACTGGCTCAAGGCACGATAAGCTCGCGCCTACTATGAGCAGTCTTGTTATTACAAACCATGTAAAAAATGGGATTGAGCTTGCAAAGAAATATAGACTGAATAAAGAAATTTTAGATATAATCCAGCAGCACCACGGCACAGGCCTTATATTCTATTTTTTTCAACGCGCCCTCGAAGAGATAGAGGACCGTGAGATAAAGGAGGAGGGTTTCAGGTATCAAGGTCCAAAGCCCCAGACAAAAGAGGCTGCGTGTGTCCTTCTGGCAGACGCCTGCGAGGCTGCGTCCCGCGCCCTTGAGGAACCGAACCCTTCAAGGATTGACAATCTCGTGAGAAAGATTATTAATAATAAGTTTGTAGATGGACAATTAGATGAATGCAATCTGACACTAAAAGACCTTGAAAAGATTGCCGAGGTCTTTATTCGTATATTGACAGGGATATATCATACCCGCGTGGAATATCCTGAGCAGAAGAACGCGGATACACGCGAATTGTAAGCGGATTTACGCGGATTTTGCCATAAATATCCGCGACTATCCGCGTGTAATCTGCGAAAATCCGCGTTAAAGTTGTTTTTTAAAAACCTTGGAAATGAAGATTGACATCTGCGACCTACAAGATGAGACAAAGATAGATAGAAGACTTATAAGAAATTATACTAAAAAAATTCTCCAGATCTTAGATGAAAATAGCGTAGAGGTGAGTATATGTTTTACAGATGACGGCTGGATTCAGAAACTAAATAATACGTACAGGCATGTAGATATGCCAACAGATGTGCTCGCCTTTCCTATGAGGGGCTGCGAGGGATTGCCAAAAGAGACAAATATATTAGGGGATGTTGTCATATCCCTTCAGACTGCAAAGAACCAAGCAAAGAAAAGAAATAAAGATTTGAATAGCGAGATACTCTTATACCTTGTTCACGGGATTTTACACCTTTTAGGTTATAATGACAGCACTGCAAAAGAACGTTTGAGGATGAGACGTAAGCAGAAAGAGATTCTGAGGAAAATAACTAAAAATTAGACACAGATTCACACAAAGATAAAAAATGAAGCCGCGCACATTCGTAGAGAGTTTTAATTCTGCAATAGAGGGTTTTATTTATGTATTAAAGACCCAGAGGAATATGAAATTTCATTTTCTTGCTGGGGTAGTCTTATTTATTCTAGGCATATATTTAAATTTTAATAACTTTGAATTAACGATTCTGGCTTTAGCGGTTGGGCTCGTTCTCTTCGCTGAAATGGTCAATACTGCAATAGAACATACAATAGACCTTATCAATGGAACATTTCATCCATTGGCAAGGATAGTGAAGGATATTAGCGCAGGAGCGGTTTTGATCTCAGCAGCTTGTGCCGTAGTAGTTGGTTATCTGTTATTTATAAACCGCATACAATATCAGATAGAGACAGGTATTATTAGAATCCAGCGGTCTCCCTGGCATATAACATTCATCATCCTTATAATTATATTGAGTATTGTAATCTTAAGCAAGGTTCTGTTGCACAGGGGGACGCCGCTGCGAGGCGGTATGCCGAGCGGCCATAGTGCATTTGTATTTTCTATCTGGGCAATTATTTCCTTTTTCTATCCGAACGGTCTTTTGGTAGCTTTGGTCTTCGTCCTTGCATTTATGGTTGCGAGGGCAAGGTTCAAAAGTAAGGTCCACTCTTTTTCAGAGGTATTTTTAGGGGCTGTTCTGGGCGTATTGGTAACAACACTGGTATTTCAGTTGCTGGCAAGGCAATGAAATTTAACTTCCGTAATAATTTCTTAACAGGGCTCGTTGTAATACTGCCATTTACCCTTACAATCTTCATACTCCTTTTTTTCATAAAGAAGCTGAATGCCCTATTATTAGAACCTATAATTAGTTTATTTGGACCTCATATCTTTAGCCCAATCCGAGAATTTTTAGGCAAACTTGCTATATTCTTTATTTTAATCCTTGGGGTCTGGCTGATAGGTCTTTTAGCCCGCATTTTATTCATCCGGAAGGCCTTTGGATTTTTAGAAAGGATTTTTTTAAAGGTCCCGATGTTCAGCCTTATATATAAAGGTATAAAAGAGATGTCCACGGCATTCATTGGAGAAAGAAAGACCGCTTTTAATAGAGTGGTTTTGATTGAATATCCGAGAAAAGGCATTTTCTCAATAGGTTTTTTGACCTCTGATTATAAGGGAGAGGTCCAAAAGAAGGCAAAGTCTAATTTGATAAGCGTGTTTGTGCCAACCACACCAAACCCTACCTCAGGGATGTTTATACTCGTTCCTGTTGAGGAGGCTATTCCATTAGATATGAGTGTAGCAGATGGGATGAAGCTGATAATCTCAGGGGGTGCTGTGCAGCTGCCTTTTAAGACAAATGAAAAACAAAATCTTGAGCACAGATGACCACAGATTAAAAGATACAGATGATCACAGATTGAGTTATCTGTGATTATCTATGAAAACGCAAGTTTAACATGAAATCTGTGATCATCTGTGCCTATAATTTTACGCGATGGCGATACAAAAGACAGAGGGGCTCCTTCTTAAGGCGCAGGATTTTCGCGAAACCAGCCTCATCCTCTATTTTTTTACAAAAGATTTTGGAAAGGTATCTGGAATCTTAAAAGGGGTCCGAGGCTTACGGAGCAGGACAGAATATATACCACAGGCCTTCAGTTTAAATCAGATAGTATTTTATGAAAAAAAGAAGAGTGAACTGCACATAATAACACAATGCGAGCCTGTCCAGGTCTTTTTGGATATTTTAAAATCACTCCCTAGGACACTAAACGCATATTACATTGTAGAGGTTGTGGATTCGGTCTCTGTGGCTCAGGCAAAGAACGAAGAGATATTCGAGGCATTATATAATGGCTTGAGATATCTGGACAGAGGATATCAGATTGAACAGATTGTAAGAAGTTTTGAAGTAAAATTACTCATCGCTTTAGGCCTCTGGCCAGGGAGTCAGGAAGTCTTTAAACATAAAAAACTCACAAAAGGAGGGCTGGCTACCTTAGAATGCTTTGAGAGACTACCCTGGGATTCCCTGACAAAGATAAGGCTTACAAAAAAAGTGGCAGAGGAGCTTAAGGTGTTATTGCGTAGAATGATAGATTCGAATTTAGAGAGGCAGTTGAAGACAGCTAGGTTACTGGAAGAACCTGTTCAACCGCGTAGGTTACCAACAGGTAACCTACGCGGTTGAACAGGTGGGTGCCTATTATAAACAATGCGAAGCTTATCATTTCAAGATGTGGTTAAGAAGCTGGATGCTTTCTGGACCAAGCAGGGCTGCATAATTGTTGAGCCTGTAGACACAGAAGTCGGTGCTGGAACATTTCACCCAGCTACATTTTTTAAGGTCCTCGGCCTAGACCCGTGGAAGGTTGCCTATGTCCAGCTCTCCTCAAGACCAACAGATGGTAGGTATGCTGATAACCCACTCAGATTACAGAAATATTACCAATATCAAGTAATAATTAAACCTTCGCCTGAAAAAATTAAAGAGACCTATTTAAAAAGTTTAAAATATATAGGTATAGATTTAGAGTCTCATGATGTAAGGTTTGTAGAGGATGATTGGGAGTCCCCAACGCTTGGCGCTTCAGGGCTTGGCTGGGAGGTTTGGCTTGACAGCATGGAGGTCACACAGTTTACCTATTTTCAACAGATAGGCGGGATTGAGCTTGAAAAGATTTCGTGCGAGGTTACTTACGGACTTGAAAGGGTATGTATGTTTATTCAGGAGAGGTTTGACCTCTTTCAATTAGAATGGCAGAATAAGATTTCCTATGGAGAGCTTCATAAAGAACAAGAGATAGAATATTCAAAATATAATTTTGAAGTATCAGATATTTTGCTATACAAAAGACTCTTTGAGTCATTTGAAAAAGAGGCAGTCCGGCTCCTTGAATCAGGATTATTATATCCTGCCTACAATTTTGTTCTCAAGACCTCGCATGCATTTAATATGTTAGATGCAAGAGGTGCTGTAAGCCAGTCAGAGAGACCGACATATATAGCTAGGGTGCGTATGTTGGCTAAGCGATGTGCAGAATTATATATATCAAAGTTAAATACTTAAAAAGGTTACATTTTTGACAGTGACAGAAATGTAAACTTTTTTACTTTATTTCTTTATGGAAACTACTGATTTTCTAGTTGAGCTTCAGACTGAAGAATTGCCTGCGGGTTACATAGAGCCCGCCTTAAGCCAATTTTTAGAAAAATATCGCCAAATTTTTGCTGAAAACAGAATCTCTTATAGAGAGATAAAGGGCCTTGGCGTGCCCAGAAGATTGATAATATTTATAAGAGATAGCGAAAAAATGCAGAGGCCTGGGCAGACAGAGATAATAGGCCCCCCTAAAAATGTTGCCTTTGATGCAATTGGAAAGCCCACCAAACAAGCAATTGGATTTTTGAAAAGAAATGGACTAACATTGAAAGACTTAAAAGTCAAATCCACTAAAAGAGGGGATTACGTCTATTGCCTAAAAAAAATAAAACCAATGTCAACAAAGGCACTCTTAAAAGATTCCATTTTGGAAATAATCAAGGCTATAAGGCTTCCAAAGACAATGCGCTGGGATGAGTCCAAGATAACCTTTGCAAGGCCTATAAGAAAGATTTCTATATTAGAAGGAAATAGGGTTTATGAGTTTTTTAACTGTATTAAAAAATCTGGAATAATCCTAGAAATTTCTTTGAGGAAGGAGAGGATAAAGAAACAGCTTGAGTTATGCGCACAGCAAATTGACGCAGAGCCATATTTAGATGAGGCGCTCCTTAATGAAGTGACCTGTATGGTTGAGCGGCCTTCAGCCTTTTTAGGCAGATTTGATAAAGAATACCTCTTGCTGCCAAAAGAGGTTTTAATAGCAAGCATGTCCAAATATCAGCGGATATTTGCTGCAACTAAAAATGGAAGACTTCTACCAAATTTTATTGCAGTTATCGATGGTGAGAAGGCGATTAATAAGATAAAGTCAAATTATGAAGCAGTTCTGGATGCAAGGCTCAAGGATAGCCTCTTTTTCTTTAGGGAAGACTTAAAAGAAAAACTTTTTGACAAAATTGAGAGATTAAAAGAGTTGATTTTTCATAAAGAGTTAGGTAATATGTATGAAAAAAATTTTCGCATAAAGGAGATGTCCCTCTTTTTAGCAAGAAAACTTGGCATTGAGCATAGTAAGATGACTCTAATTGAAAGGGCAGCGATTCTGTCGAAGGTCGACCTTGTTACGCAGATGGTAAAGGAGTTTCCGAGCCTCCAAGGGGTGATGGGAAGGGAGTATGCATTGAAGGAAGGAGAAGAAAAAGAGGTTGCCTTGGCAATAAGCGAACATTATCTACCTTCAGCTGTTGATGACCCATTGCCCAAAACAGAAC
>JBBIOC010000104.1:0-5517 GCA_037443585.1 Candidatus Omnitrophota bacterium | reverse complement strand
TAGATTATACCTGATTACACAGATTTTTAAATTAGATTACAGAGATTAAATCATTCAGTACTTTGTTAAAAATTATTTTATTCGTGCGTGATTTCATATTTTTTAATCTATGTAACTGTGTGAAAATTCATATGTTACATCATTTTCAATGCGTTGATAACATCTACACACAACACTTCACAACGCTTTTTGTCGTCGGTAAAAGACTCTATTTTGGGCATTTTTTTAACAAAGTCCTGATCATTAATCTCTTCACGGCTTTATTTCTTAAATCTCTGTAATCTTCTTTTTAATCGCTGTAATCAGACATCCCCTTGCCTTTCTTTATGGATGTCTTTTCTCAGGCACTTTGCTCCTCTTCTATAACTACTTCGTCCTTCCCATCAGTCTCACTAAACCTCACCTGCACCAGTTCCCTCTTAGAAGTAGGTATATTTTTGCCAACATAGTCTGCCCTAATAGGAAGTTCCCTGTGGCCGCGGTCTATTAAGACTGCAAGTTGTATTGTCCTTGGCCTTCCAAAATCTATTAACTCATCCAGGGCACAACGAATCGTCCTTCCTGTATATAAAACATCATCTACCAGTATGACATTTTTACCTTGAATATCAAAGTCTATTTCAGTTTTGTGAACCACTGGCTGCTCTGTTACAGATGTGAGGTCATCTCTATAGAGTGTAATATCCAATGCGCCTACTAACACCTTTGTCCCATCAATCTTTTCTATTGCCTTTACAATCCTTTCAGCCAGAATAGACCCTCGTGTCCTTATACCAACTATAACCAAATCCGATGTGCCTTTGTTCTTCTCGAGTATCTCGTGGCTTATGCGCACAATCGCCCGCTCCATCTCTTCCTTATTTAGAATCTTTGCCTTTTCTCTCAATCCCATTTTAACCTTTGTTCAACCTACGCGGTTGAACACGGTTGAACATCAATAAAAAAGGGGTTTGACAAATTTTTTATCAAACCCCTAAATTACAAACCTTATGCTAAATATAAGATTATTCACTCTTTCTCCCTTGCCAGCCTCACTGGGCCAGCTTAAAGGTATCTTCAGATTCGCCATAAGTATACCACAACTCTTTTTTTTGTCAAGCACAATCTAATCCATCCTAATCATACAGACTTTTTGGTATTCGCATCTTATCGCCACTTTCTATCATAAAATCCCAGAGGTCTGGAGCGGGCATAGTCTCTTCTCTAAAAATGGTTGTTGTCCCAATTTTCTTCCTAGTCGAAGGATAATCTACCTAATCTAACCGGGTTAGAAACGGAGGTTAAAGATGTTAAGGTTTGTGCAATCAGCAATTAAATTGAAATCCTTATCATTATGGAATAAAATAAGACTATTCTCAATTGCTATAGCAGCGATTATTGCATCAATAGTCTTAGTTATAGATTTTCCCTTTTTTCTGCATAAGCGGTAAATATTTGCGGCACGTATATAAGTTTCCAGGCTAAATGCTCTAATGATAGGGAATTGGGTAAGATATTCTTTTACTTGTCTAAATATCTTCTCATCCTTAATCCCCTGAAGTATCTCTGTGAGGTTTAGGTCAGTAAGGCAGAGGTCTTCTTCTCTTTCTATCAAAACTTCTAACTCTTTAGCATAGATAGATTCAGGATGGTCAAATAAATCTATCCATACAGAAGTGTCTACTAAGATCAAAACCTGCTCCTTCTGGATTTGGCTAAATCACCTTCCCAGCAACTACTACCTGCAAGTTTCAAGATGCCCTTTCTCTTTCGCCGTTTAACCAATTCCTCCAAGGCTGAATTTACCAATTCTTTCTTTGTCTTATAGTTTGAGATTGCCATTGCCTCTTTTACCAATTTATCATCCAAATCAATATTTGTCCGAGACATACCAACCACCTCCATACACAAATAATACACTATTTTGGTGTATAAGTCAATTGTTTAATTTTACCTTTATAGCCATCTGAAATACTTCCGGCTCTCTTTGAGGACTATTGGAGAAAGCCCCATTAAGGCAACTAAATTCGGAAATGCCATAAGGCCATTTGAAATATCTGCAAATACCCATACGCTCTCTAAGCTGCTCACAGCCCCAATTACAACAAGTAAACAAAATATAGCCCTGTAGAGCCTGATAGTCCTCTCACCAAAGAGAAATTCCATCGCCTTTTCACCATAATAACTCCAGCCCAAAAGAGTAGAATAGGCAAATAGAATAAGGCTTACAGTGACTATGAGGCCGCCGATATTTCCAGGCAGGCTCTGATTAAAGGCAGCAATACTCAAACTCGATGAGGTCTTGCCGCTATCCCAGACTCCGCTTGAGATTATTACAAGGCCTGTCATTGTACAGACCACTATCGTATCTATAAATGTCTGGGTCATTGAGACGAGTGCCTGGCTTATAGGACGCCTCGTCTTTGCAGCAGCTGCTGCTATCGGAGAACTTCCTAAACCTGACTCATTTGAAAAGATTCCCCGCGCAACACCAATCCGGATAGTCTGAATAAGTGTAGAGCCTAAAAACCCACCAACTGCAGCACTGCTTTTAAATGCACCTTTAAATATTTGAAAGAAGCAATCTGGCAGCTTCTGAATATTCATACCTAAGATTGTAATACTTGCAATACAATAAAACAAAATCATAAAAGGGACCAGAATACTTGAAGTCCTTGCTATACTCTTTATCCCACCGAGCAGAACAAGCGCAGTCAAGGCTGCCATTAAGGCTCCACTAATATGCACAGGGATTCCAAAGGTCTCCTTTACCCCAATTGCTACTGAATTCGACTGCACCATATTTCCTATTCCAAAGGTTGCAACCGCAGTAAATATTGCAAAAATGAGCCCTAGCCCTTTTAGTTTCAGGCCCTCTGAGATATAATACATAGGACCGCCGCTCATCTCGCCTCGCTTATTCTGTCTTCTAAACTTTAATGCCAAAACCGCTTCAGCATATTTGGTTGCCATACCAAAGAATCCTGTAATCCACATCCAGAAAAGCGCACCAGGGCCACCTATAGAGATTGCAGTTGCAACGCCTGCAATATTTCCAATCCCAACAGTTGCTGCCAATGCAGTCATAAGCGCCTGAAAGTGGCTTATATCCCCTTTTGCAGTATGCCTTTTTTCTTTTCTCTTAATCAGACCCAGATATAATGAAAATTTTAGCACTCTAAACTGAAGGCCCTTTAGTAAGATTGTGTAAAAGACTCCTGTCCCCACTAAAAGCAGAATTAAAGGAACTCCCCAGACCCAGGAACTGACTAAATTTAAAAATTTCAACACTAACTTTTTCCTTTTATTACTACTATAAACTCTCCTCTGGGAGTCTTTTCTGAAAAATATTGTAATAGCTCATTTCCCTTCCCACGCCTCGTCTCTTCAAAGAACTTTGTAAGCTCCCTTGTGATTGAAACTTCTCTATCGCCCATTACCTCTGTGATATCTTTTAGTGCCTTTAAAATCCTGTGTGGTGATTCATATAGAATAATTGTCCTTTTTTCGTCCTTTAGGGTTGCTAATCGTTTTTTTCTATGTCCCTGCTTGTTCGGCAAAAACCCTTCAAATATAAATCTATCTGTAGGAAACCCTGACAGAACAAGCCCGCCTACAAATGCTGCAGGTCCAGGGATTAAAGTAACAGGAATAATATTTTCAATTGCAGTCTTTATCAAAAGAAGTCCCGGGTCCATAATCCCGGGGGTTCCGCTATCTGAAACAAGCGCAATATCTTTTCCTCTCTTCAAAAGCCCAATCAGATAATCAGTTTTCTTTAGTTTGTTATATTCAAAATAACTTGTAATTGGGGTGTGAATATCATAATGGGTGAGCAATTTTTTAGTCTGGCGGGTATCCTCAGCAGCAATCAGGCTTACAGATTTTAGAACCTCAATAGCTCGGAAGGTAATGTCTTTAAGGTTTCCAATAGGGGTAGCAACAATATAGAGTTTCCCTGGCATATAAATCAATCTAGCGAACCTGTTCAACTGCGTAGGTTGAACAAAGGTAATCAAGCTTCCTATTCCACAGTCACACTCTTCGCTAAATTCCTCGGCTGGTCCACATCGCATCCGCGACGAACAGCAATATAATAGGCAAGTAATTGCAAAACCACCACACAGAGTATAGGCGTAAAGACTTCCTCTGTCTTAGGTATATATATCACCTCCCTAGTATAATTCTTTACATTCTTATCCCCTTCAGTAGCCAGAATTATGAGCTTGCCATTTCGTGCCTTTATCTCCATAATATTGGAGACCATCTTTTCATATATCTTTGATTGTGGAGCAATACAGACAACCGCACGATATTCATCTATCAAGGCAATAGGCCCGTGCTTCATCTCGCCAGCAGCATAGCCCTCTGCAGGAATATAGGAAATTTCCTTTAATTTTAATGCGCCTTCAAGCGCAGTTGGAAAATTTATATTCCTTCCTAAATATAGAAATGAACCAAAATGTGAATGGGCTTTAGCAATCCTCTTAATCTCATCTTTTTTCAAAAGGATATCTTCAACAAGATTGGGGAGTTTTTTAATTTCAGTAATTAATCTTTTAAGGTGGGGCATTTTCAAAATTCCTCTAATTCCTCCAATATAAAACGCTAAAAGATATAAAATCCCTATTTGCGCAATATATGCCTTAGTCGAGGCATCCCCTATCTCAGGGCCTGCGTGGGTGTATAAAACACCATCGGAGATGCGCGTAAGGGATGAGCCCACTACATTGCAAATAGAAATCACCTTTGCGCCCTCCTCTCGTGCCTCTTTGACCGCTGCCAGAGTATCTGCTGTCTCACCTGACTGGCTTATTGCAATAACTAATGTATCCTTTTTAATTATTGGCTTTCGATATCTAAATTCAGATGAGAGGTCCACCAACACTGGAATCCCTGCAAACTCTTCTATAACATATTTTCCTACCAGTCCAGCATGGTATGCAGTCCCACAGGCAATTATAATTATGTTTGAAATCTCACTTATCAACTTCTCTGAAAACTCTATTCCACCTAAAATAATTTCACCCCTTTTTATGCGCTCTGAAAAGATCTGTCTTAAAACTGTTGGCTGCTCAAAGATTTCCTTCAGCATAAAATAGGGAAAACCACCTTTTTCTGCGCTTGAGAGTGTCCACCTTATATGGTCTATTCTTTTTTTCTTCTCTCTTCCAGAGAAATCCATTACCCTCACCTTATCTTTTGTAAGAATAGCTACTTCTTCGTTCTCCAGATATATTACCCTTTTAGTATATTTCAGTATCGCAGGCACATCCGAGGCAATAAAATTCTCGCCCCTGCCGAGCCCGACTATCAGCGGACTTTCCTTCCTTGCGCAGACTATCTTTTCAGGTTCTTCTTTATTTATAATGCCTAATGCAAAGGAGCCCTTTAGCAATTTAACTGCCTTTAAGACTGCCTCTTCTAAATTTCTGTTATAAAATTTTTCAACTAAATGCGGGATAACCTCTGTATCAGTATCAGACTTAAATCTATGGCCCTCTTTGATAAGGTTACTTTTTAGCTCTAAGAAATTCT
>JBBIOC010000103.1:0-5588 GCA_037443585.1 Candidatus Omnitrophota bacterium | reverse complement strand
ACATATAAATAATCTACAATGTTTTAATATTTAAGTCAAGACAAGATAATGATATGATGTTACAATGCACAAATGTTAAGAATTATTACCAAGCGAAAATGTTAATTTTTAAGTTTATAGCGATTTTTAAATATTTTTGTTTTTTAAAGAGATTTAGCTGAAAAATATGCCTTTTAATTGCCCAGCAGAGCCTAGATCTTTGGTCAACCCATATAAAACCATTAACCAAAATTCTCATTCTGTGATACCCTTTAGTTTAAAAAAGGAGGGTATCGGAGATGGAAGAAAACAGACTCATAGTAAGCATGAAAGATATCCAAAGATATGAAATATTAAATGATGTTTTAGCCAAGAAGCTAAAAGGCATTGAAGCTGCAGAGATCCTCAGTCTTACACCTGTTCATATCTCAAGGCTCAAAGCAAAACTCGCTCAAGGAGGCTTTGAAGAACTCTTAAGAAAACCCCCCTTAAATCCTCCACCTAACAAAATCCCTGAGAAGATAGCAAGAGAGATAATCTCTTTAAGAAAACAGCTCTACTATGACTTTAATATTATGCACTTTACAGATAAACTTTGTGAAATCCATAATATTAACTACTCTTATGAGTCTATAAGGCAAATCCTTATAAAAGGCAATGAGCACACCCCTAAGAAAAGACGCAAGATTCATCGCATGCGCCGTAGAATGCCTAAAGCAGGTCTTTTAGTTCAGATGGACTCCAGTCAGCATAACTGGTTATCTCATGTCAAAGAACAGTGGTGGCTTATAGCTATGATAGATGATGCTACAAATAAGGTGCCTTATGCAAGATTCTTCCCCAAGGATACCCTTTTTGCAAATATGCATGTTATAAGGCGCTTTATAGAGATAGAAGGACTCTTTTACTCCCTCTATGTGGATAAGGCCAGCCATTTTAAGACGACAAGACACGGCGGACTCCATTATAATGTTGCCCAAGAACAAGAAGAGACCCAGATAGAGCGCGCATTAGAGGAATTGGGTATAAACATCATCCCAGCCAACTCCCCTCAGGCCAAAGGTAGAATTGAGGTTACCTTTAGGCTCTTTCAGGACCGCCTCATCAAAGAGATGAGACTTGCTAAGATAAAAACTTACGATGAGGCAAATAGGTTCTTAATTAAAGAATTCCTACCTTGGTATAATAAAAGATTTACGCATGAGGCTGAGAGTGCCTATATGCCTCTGCCTAAGGATAAGAATCTAGACCTTATCTTCTGTATTAAGAAAGAGCGGATTGTAAATAATGATAACACCGTCCAAATATATGGTCAAACTATACAGATATTACCATCTGAAATAAAAAGAACATTTGCAAAATCCAAGGTTGATGTATGTCTTTTAGAAAATAACAAAATCTTTGTGTTGTATAATGGCTCACTTATCGCTGAATCCAAATTATCAAAGAACAATAAAGTCTTAAAGAAAGAGCAAGAGGTAGAAAAAATCCTAAATCAAAGAGAATATGCCTTTATATTGTATAAGCCCAAAAGGGGTAACCCCAGGCCAAAGATTCCTGGAAAAAATCATATATGGAGAAGGCTTGATCGTGCTAGAATCCTTGAAGCAATAGCACATAGAAAATTAACATTTCAGGATAGTAAAATATTAACATCTTGACTTTGTAATAACACTGCCTACTTGCTCCAATTTAATCGGGTATCTCTGTTTTAATTTATTATCCAAAAGTATCTCGAGCCAATACCTGCCAGGCGAGGAAAAGGTAATCCCATTAAATCTTGATACAATTGTGTGGCTTAAAGAAATATCTGTCAGGCTAAATTCAACATCTGAGCTTTCAATAACTGCATTTCCATCAGGGTCAATCAGTCTTATCCTCTGATTGAATCTTCCAGCGCCATTAGACCATCTATTTACAACATACAATATGGGATGCTGGGCAGGGAAGGACTTAGCGCCTATTATTTCAAAGAGTCCAATAAGGAAAAATTTACCATTGTCTTCCCGCCTGACGTCATCACAGAGCACAGAAAACTGAAGGTCAGGGATTATCCTCTCTAAGTTTGGTTCGTTGACATTGTCCATTTATCCAAAATCTTTTTTAAGGCCTCTAAATCCATTTGAATATTGCCGAGGTCCTCTTTAATCTTTACTTCATCAGGAGGCTGAGAGGTAATCAAAATCTTTAGTTCGTTAGCATTTGACTGTAACCTCTCTACTATTACCTTATTATCATTAAACACCTTTGAGAGGTCTGCGGCCATGCTATTAATTATCTCAGCGATATCCCACAATTCATCGTTCTTCCTCAGTTTCAAATTTATATCTAACCTCCCTTTGCCTATATCATCCAGGACCTTTTCTATTCTGAAGAGTGGGCCTGCAATCCTGTGGGAAAACAAAAGTCCGCAAATTAGAATGAAAGGCGAGATGAAGAGAAGGTTTCTTAGAAGCAATAGATTTACGGTTCTAAAGATTGGCAGAAGCCTGCCTTGGGGATATACATTTGCGAGCTTCTCGCCAAATGAAGACAGGCAGGTGTAAAAGATTGTATAACCTGTTACGAGCGAAACCAAAAGCGCAAGAGAGAATAACAGTCCTATATATCTAAACTGAAGACCCTTCTTTACAAGATATCGTCTTCTTTTATATAAAGGGCTTTGAGCCATCAATTATATTCTCCTCAACATTATATCCCTTTTGAGCCTCAAGGTAAACGGGGAGGTCTTGCTCTTTATCAATTCCACTGCAGTCTCAAGGGGCATATATCGGGTAGGGGCTTTGTCAATATAGGTTACAATATCCCCTTCTTTTAATCCTGCTTTTTCAGCAATGCTGTCGGGTCTAATCTCTGTTATAGTCAATCCATCATATCTGACCTTAAAAGAAACCCCAATCTCTCGACCCTCCAAAATTACATCTCTTTCAATTGTTAATCTTATTTCAGAAAATTTTGGGATATTCAGTTCATTAAAGACATCCTCAAAAGTAGAATATCTTATCAGCCTTCCCCAGATAGCTGAAAGCACATCCCCAACTCTAATTCCAGCATTGTAGGCACTTGAGCCATCAATGACTTTTTGGGCTATGAAATTTCCATCATCTGTCAAAAGCTCAATCCCTAAATTTTTTTTCAAAACCTCATTCTTGTCCTGGGGGATTGGAAGTGAAGGTTCTGTGGAACCTTTTTTATCTCGCCAATCCAAGACCAATCTTCTATGTTCCAGCTCCTTCTTAGCGCGTGCCTCTTCCTCTCTCCACAAAATGGCGTGGCTTGAAAGAAAGGCATCCCTTGCCTCTTTGTATTCAGGATTTATCTCTAAGGCCCTCCTATAATAAAATGCCGCCTTTTCATACCAGCCCCTCTTTTCATATTCCCTGCCAATCTGATAGAGGTTCTGCTCGGGGGTATCGTATTCTATGGAGTCAATATCTTTCTTAAAGAATTCTTTTTCTCCATCAGCAGTGCTGAAGACTACGCGGTCTATATACTCTTCAACCACAAGCCCTTTCTCTTCTTTGCCATCCTTCATATGGATAGTATCAGGAAAACAAGAAGAACAGCAGATAAATAATATAGTCAAATTTAAAATAATTTCTTTCATAAAACAATCGTTTTTATTTACAATACTTTAGCGTTTTTGCGTATTTAGGGTCACTTCTATTTTACAATTAAGATTCCTTAATTTTGCGTCTCTGCGATTCAGCGCAGGCCTATAAGCCGGGTTCTGTCAATTAACGCGAAGCGTTAATTGACCCCGAGGCGCCCTAATTATTTCTTCTATGCGCCGAAGGGTCTCGCCACGCATTAACTGCGATGGCCATCTGTCTAAGCCCTGCTGTTGCCAGCAGGGTCATGCGACCTACCCGCCTTGCCTCAACCCTAAAATGGGTATTTCGAGCGAGCAGCTCTTTTATTTGGCAAGGCCTATTTGGTCTTGCTCCGCGTAGAGATTGCCTCTTTTCACTCCGGCATTATCCGGCATTAGTCTCTGTGGCTCTAATCCTATGATTCTACTCAAAAACAGCCTAAAGGCTGGGTTCCGGTTTGATGGAATTAACCCTTTAGGGTTTCATCGTAAAATCACGGCGGGCGTTACCCGCTACGCTGCTCTACGGAGCCCGGACTTTCCTTCCGCCTAAAGCGGGCGACCATCCAGCCTGCGCTTTTCATCATAATAAAAAATATATTTTGACGCGGATTTTAGCGGATTTCACGCAGATATTCGCGGATGTTCCATAAATAAAATCCGCGTTAATCCGTGTGCAATCCGCGTACATCCGCGTTCAAAATCTTTCTTACTCAGTCTTCAAATCAGTACTGATTCGTGAATCTATAGCTTTATTGGCCAGCTTATCTGCTAAACTATTCTCCTGGCGACTGATTAGATTAATCTCTATTTGACTGAACCCCTTTGAAAGGTGTCGGAATTGTTCAAAGTAAGCCTTGAGATTTTCATTCTTTACTTTATAATCGCCTTTTAGCTGTCTAACCAATAATTCGCTGTCGCTATTTATGACAATAGAATCCCTTTTCTGGATTAATGCTTCTTGAACGGCATATATGAGCGCAACATATTCAGCTACATTGTTTGTTGTCTCACCAATATATTTATAAAGGGATATTTTATTTATACTGTCGTTAAGTATGATTCCAATACCCGCGGGACCAGGGTTTCCCCTTGAGGCGCCATCAATATAAATCCTAACTGAGCTGGACATCTTCGCCTATAAAGAGATTTCTAGAAATTTAAAAATAAAAGAAATCTCTTGATTACACCGATTAAAAATCAGATTACACAGATTAAAACTCCGATGAGAAAATCTGTGTAATCTAAAATAATCTATGTAATCAGAGGCCTCTGACATAGTTTTTAGGAGTTTTCAGAGGCCTCATAAAGAATCCTTGAACAGCTACCACATATAATTATCTCCTCTCTCATCTTTACCTCATTTATAACCTGTGGAGGAAGATTCATATGGCAGCCGCCACATGCCTCATTTTCTACAGGGACCATTGCCAACCCGTCCCTGTTTTTAAGTATCCGTTCGTATCTTGCAAGGACTCCCTTTTCTATCTGTGGAATTACGCCGTTTCTTTTATCTTCGAGTTCTCTCAAACGTGCATCTATCTGTGTAATCTTTTCTTCAGTCTCTTTCTTTTTCTGAAGGGTTTTTTCTTCTTCTGCTTTAAATTCTTCTTTAACCTTGGCAATCTTATTTTTAGACTCGTCTATCTCATACAAGATTCCTATAATCTCCTTTTCAAGCATAGAATTGTCTGCCTTGAGACCCTCTATCTCTTTAAGCATAGCAGAATATTCCTTGTTCGTCTTTATCTGATAAAGTTGAAGCTGTAGTTTTTTAACGTTCTCCTCTTTTGACTGAAGATTCACCTCTTTGTCCTTTAATTTTATCTGCAATGCCTTTAGTTCATTCTCTGTTTTTGCCACCTCTTCCTTCGCTTCTTGCAATTCCCTTTCAAGCGCCTCTATCTCTCCAGGAATCTTTGCCTTTTCTTTCAGCAGGCTGTAAATCTCAGCATCTATAACCTGAAGGCCGATTAAGGTCTCTATCTGTTCTTTGATGGTCTTGGTCTGCTCCATA
>JBBIOC010000102.1:0-5724 GCA_037443585.1 Candidatus Omnitrophota bacterium | reverse complement strand
AGTGGTGCGGACAGTTTTTCAGAGAAGAAAGGGAGTCCGCTGCATTATGAGGCCTATAAAATTGATGAAGTTACACAGCATAAAGAGCTGATAGGGGTATGCTTTGCAACAACTGATATAGTCCCTGATGAGAAAGGTTATGCAGGGCAGATAAAGATGCTGGTAGGGATGAACACAAAGGGTAATATAACAGGTGCAGCAGTTCTCTCTCATCAGGAGACACCTTCTTATGTCCAACCTTTGACAAGTCCACAGTTTTTAGGTCAATTTAAAAATAAAGGGCTAAAGGATAAATTTTTAGTCGGCAAGGACATAGACGGTATTACACGAGCAACAATAACAAGTGAGGCAGTTGCGCGAACTCTGAAGCGTTCTTTAGAAAGGGTAGCAAGCGAGGTATTAAATTTAAAGGTTGAAAAAAGGGGAGAAGTTCATTTTTCAAAGCAGTTCAGGAATCCCGATTTATATATTCTATTAATATTTTTTATTGCGACATTTTTCTTATTCTATTTCAGAAAGAAGATTATTTATAGATATATTGTTTTGTTTTTGATAATCTTTTATTTCGGATTTTTAAGGGCTAATTTTATTTCTATGGCAAATCTGGGGAGTCTATTTTTAATAAATATGCCTACCTTTATTTATAATTTAGCTTGGTATATACTTATTATAGGTGGGATATTGCTGACACTTCTGGCCTCTGGATTTTACTGCGGCTGGCTATGTCCATTTGGCGCACTCCAGGAGATTTTTAAAAAATTTACCAATTTTAATCTAAAGATAAGTGAAAGGATAGACAAACTTGGCAGAATCTTGAGGTATCTTATTCTTTGGTCTTTGATAATATTGATATTTCTTTCTAATAATCAGAATGCAGCAAACTATGAGCCATTTGCAACTATATTTCCGCGAACAGGGACTACTGCTGCTTGGCTTTTTCTCATTTTAGTTTTAGGAATTTCTATACTAAATTCACGGTTCTTCTGTAAGTATCTCTGTGCAGCTGGGGCATTTCTCTGGGGGATGTCGCGCTATAGCCTTTTTAGACTGAAGATTAATGAGGCCTGTATAAATTGTAAGAAATGTATGCAGGTATGCCCGACCACTGCAATTATCCCTGATGGAGAAAAGAAGGTCAAGATTATAAGTTTAAGGTGTATAAGTTGCAATAAGTGTGTGGGGGTCTGTCCTGTAGATGCCTTCTATCTTTAAGAAAGAGGATATAATATTTATTGGGGTGATTTTATTGGCGCTGGGTCTTATAGGCAGTATAACTTTAGAAAACTTTAGGGCCTTGTCGCGGCCTGCTCAGGCCCCATTGCCCAATATAGATGTAAAGAAGGTTATGGGACGCATCGAAGAAGCAGGGCTTGAGCCCAAAGAGGCAAAGTTTTATACAGTCATAGAGAGATAACCGTAGCCAACCTACGCGGTTGGACAATTGTCCAACCATTATTCAACCGCGTAGGTTGAACAGGTTAAAGAAGGGTATGGCGAAGATTGTCAAATGTCTATTGTGTAAGAAAGAATGTGAGCTAGTAGAAGGACAGCGTGGGGACTGCCTTTCCAGGATGAATATAGGCGGGAAACTACAGACGCTTGTCTATGGTAAACCTTGCGCAGTCCATATAGACCCAATAGAGAAAAAACCTCTATTCCACTATTTGCCAGGAAGCGGCTCATTTTCTATTGCAACTGCAGGCTGTAATCTCCATTGCAGGAACTGCCAGAACTGGGAGATTTCCCAGAGGGAGCCTGAGGCCACGCGCAATATGGACCTGCCTCCCCAAGAGATTGTGGACGCTGCAATAAAATATAATTGCAGGACCATTGCCTATACTTATTCAGAACCAACAACATTCTTTGAATATATGGCTGATACTGCGAGGCTTGCGCATAAAAAGGACATTTTGAATGTATGGGTAACAGCAGGTTTTATAAATCCAGAACCATTGGATGAGCTCTGCACATTTATTGATGCGGCAACTATTGACTTGAAAGGGATGACTGAGGAATTTTATAGAGACGTCTGTTTTGCTGAATTGGCGCCAGTCCTGAATACCTTAAAGACTACTCATAAAAGGGGGATGTGGGTAGAGATGTCGAACCTTGTAGTCCCAACTTTAAATGATAAAGAAGAAGATATCGCAAAACTCGTTGACTGGGTTTATGAAAATTTAGGGCCAGAGGTCCCGCTTCATTTCTTAAGGTTCTGGCCTATGTTTCAGTTAAGAAACCTACCGCCTACGCCAGTTGAAACCTTGACAATGGCAAGGGAGATTGCACTTTCAAAGGGGATTCATTATGTATATATAGGAAATGTCCCCGGACACGAAGGCAATAACACATATTGCCCTGTTGATAAGAAACTTTTGATAAATAGGGTAGGATATTCGATACTTGAGTATAATATTGAAGATGGAAGGTGCAAGTTCTGTGGCCATAAGATACCTGGGAGGTGGTCTTAGATGTTAAACAAAAGATTTACCCGACGAGAGTTTTTAAGCTTAAATATAAAGATGCTCTGCCTATGGCTAATCCTTCCAATATTGAAGCTATTTAGAAAAGATAGAGAAGAGAATATCTCGCACAAAGAAGCAAGTTTCTATAAAAAGTTAGCAGGATAAAAAGGTTACATTTTTGACAGTGACAGAAATGTAAACTTTTTGGAGAATAATGAAAAAATTTTTGCCTATATTTATCTTTTTGATGTTTCTCTTCTCCTGCTCTAACTCCCCCTCTCAGGAGTCCGATATAAAAAAGGATTTACCTGTTCGCAAGGCAGCTGTGGCAGGGGGATTTTATCCTTCTGATAAAGAGGAATTGAGACAAAGGGTTGATTTCTTTTTGAATAATGTTAAGAAACAGGACCTTGGCGGCAGGCTTTTAGCAATTATTGTGCCGCACGCAGGCTATGACTATTCAGGCCAGGTAGCAGCATATAGTTTTATTCAGTTAAAGGATGAAGGTTTTAAGACTGCAATTATAATCTCGCCGAGTCACTATGTAGGGTTTGATGGGTTCTCAGTTTATAATAAAGGGTATTTTGAGACCCCTTTAGGCCTTGTTAAGATTAATGAGGCTTTGGCTCAAGAATTTATCAATAAAGACAAAAAGTTTTTCTTTTATCCTGAAGCCCATAGAATGGAGCATGCGATTGAGGTAGAACTTCCATTTTTGCAGAGGATTTCAGAAGGGATTGAGATAGTCCCTTGTGTTGTAGGCAGCCACACTTATGAAGACGCTAAGCTTTTAAGCAATACTCTATATGAATTGATGGACAAAGATACGGTTCTGATTGTAAGTGTAGACCTATCTCATTATCATCCTTATGATGAAGCAGTGCAACTCGATACAAGCGGGCTTTTGGCAATAGAAAAGTTAGACTCAGACTGGTTTTGGGAGATGTTGAAGGAAGGAAAGACTGAGATAGATGCGCCCGGAGCTGTTCTTGCATCGATTATGCTTGCAAAGAGGCATAATGCAAAAGCAAAACTATTAAAATATGCAAATTCAGGGGATGTGACAGGTCAAAAAGGAAGGGTGGTTGGATATTCAAGCCTTGCAATCTATATTCCATCCAAGGAGGAAGAGATGCCCAAAGATAAAAAAGATTCATTAAGTAAAGAGGAGCGGAAGAAACTTCTTGAGATAGCGCGCAAATCTATTGAAGAATATGTAAGAGTTAGAAAAATCCCTAACTTTAGTGTGACTGAGCCAGACCTGTTGCAGCCTTGTGGTGCATTTGTAACAATAAAAGAGTTTGGTGAGCTCCGAGGCTGCATTGGTTATATAGAGGCAGTAAAACCACTCTATCAGACTGTTCAGGAGGTCGCAATCTCCGCAGCAGTAAATGACTACAGGTTTATCCCAGTCACTGAAAAGGAGCTTAAAGATATTGAACTTGAGATATCTGTGCTTTCTCCTTTTAAAAAGATATCTGATTTAAAAGAGATAGAGGTTGGAAAACACGGCCTTGTAATAAGAAAAGGGCTCAATTCAGGGCTACTCTTGCCGCAGGTTGCAACTGAATGGAACTGGAACCGCCAGACCTTCCTTGAAGAGACCTGCCGAAAAGCGGGCCTACCTAAAGATGCCTGGAAAGATAAATCCACCCAAATCTATATCTTCAGCGCAGAGGTGTTCGGGGAGAAGGAGTAGGGTACAAAAGTATCAGGACTAAAAGATTTAGGATTGCTACTAATATACAGGTTTGAACGATTCCTAAGATTGGGATTAGAATTATTCCAGATAATAGCCCGCCTAAACAGGCGCCAAATAAGTCCACGCCATATAAAAGCCCTGTAATCCTTCCAACCTCTTTTGAATCCTTGAGGCAGATCTTATTCGCGAGCGGGAATTGAAAACCGCCTATAAAACCTGCGATTATTGGAAGGAAGGTAAAGCTCACCTCAAGCCTTTGTGCAAGCTCAGGCTGTTTTTCACCCAATAAAATCAGTCCTAAAAATATTATTGGCAGAATCAGGGGATAGAGGACGATTGAAATCTGAGTCTTTAAATAGAGACTCATTTCATCTTCTATATTTTCTAAAAGCCTGTTTATAAAAAGCCCGCCTAAGACCAGACCAATCATAAAGGAGGTAAGGATTATTGAGAGTTTGTAATAGACATATCCGTATATGAATTGGAAAGAGATTAAAACAACTACCTGAAAGAGCATCTCACTAAGACCAGTAGTACCAATAGATATGACTACTGGTATATTTCTATCCTTTTTAAATTTCTGAATTATAATGGCAGATAAGAATAAGATTAGGATTGCGATAACGAGCTTTAAAAAATCAATTCTTTCCAGATACTTTAAGAAATTTTTACCTTTCAAAAATTGGCTCATCCAGAGTGCGCTGTGATAGAAATAGCCTATGGGTTTTAGGTCTGTATTGAGCTTCGGGGTATGAATAGCATTTATTGATTCTTCTATATATCTGATCCTCGTATCTGATAATTTAAATGGGAGATAGTGTTCTGTTACAAACTGAAGTTTAAGGTTGCGCTCTTTGAGGCGTTCAATCAGGATATCGGGGTTTGTTGTAAGCCTCTTAGGCATATCGCTTCCGAAGAATATTGCATAATCTCCTGGGAATACTTTCACATCCCAAAAGACCTTCTTCAGGGTATTATAGATACAGCTTAAATAGACCTGCTGTTCTGGGTTGATGTAGTTTTCAGAAGAGGAAAGGCCAAACGAGATGATTCCATCGGGTTTTAAGATTCTTTTGACCTCCTTGAAAAATTCCAGACTATAGAATCTATTTAGCATCGCAGTATAAGGGTCAGGCAGATTTATAATTACTTCATCGTATCTTTCGTCAATGACCCAAGACCCATGACCTATGACCCTCGATGCTTTTTTCTTCACAAAAAGCCTACCATCAGTATGTTCAATATTTACTAACCTATTCTCCAATGGCCATAAGTAGTTTTCTGGCAAGAAGGTCTTTGCAGTCTTTATAATCAATGGGTCAAGTTCAATATAGTCAACCTTTTCTATGTCATGCTTTAAAATCTGTTCGAGCGCCCCGCCAATGCCGCCACCTATAAGCAGGACCTTTTTTGGTTTAGGGTGTTGAAGAAGGCTGTAATGTACAGATTCCTCTTGTGTCAGGATATCCCCTGTTGAAAAGATTAAAAGGCCATTTTCGTAAAAACTATATTCCTCAGCAACCTTTAAAACCACAATATTTCCATAGATTGAGTCTAGGC
>JBBIOC010000101.1:5040-5791 GCA_037443585.1 Candidatus Omnitrophota bacterium | reverse complement strand
CTTTCAGCTAAATTGCCTACCACTAAACTATGATGGTATGTGCCTGGCGCCTTTATTACCATTTCTTTTAAAATTGGGTGGTTTAAGTCCGAAAGTTCAAGCAGGCTTATATCTGTTGTTATCTTAAAGAGGTTCTCAAATATAGGCAGAATCCCAGTAACTGCTATTCCGCAGATTATACCATTCAATAACCCGAGCCAGCCTTCATGCAGATATAACTCTGGTTGTAAATTATTTATAAGACCGCTTGCGATATTAAATCCTAAATTTGCAAAACCCACTAACAAGCCTGCCCTCAACAATTGCGACCTGCGTCGGACACGCCTTACTGAAAAGATCCCCACAACACCACCGACCATAAAACTACCCATTATGTCCAATCTCTGGCTGGACATTATCCCAATCAGTATGCTTAAAAGCACTGTAAAGACTACTGCAATCCTGGGAAATAAGAGGATTGCTAAGAGCATAGAGGCAATAGAGACAGGTATAGTATTGCTTGAAAGGGGCAGTCTTATGATAAGTTTGGCAAGAATTAATATCCCGACGGTGATGGTCCCAATTAGGAGAACCTCTTTTAAGCCTATTACAAGCTGGGTCTCATAAAATTTTAGATAAAAATAAAATAACAAAAATAGGATGAGGACTAAAAGTATTGTGCCAAAAACCCCCTTTATCCTCATAAATGGGTACGGAAAGAGTCGAACATCCAGACCTTCAAGCATTGCTATGTGATGCGCAGTTATGCGGG
>JBBIOC010000101.1:0-5020 GCA_037443585.1 Candidatus Omnitrophota bacterium | reverse complement strand
TATGACTTCATTCTTCTTTATCTCGTTCAAAGTGTCTGTGCCTGGCTCTTTATAAGTGAAGTCCAGAGGCGCATATATGGAATTAGTAGCAATATCCCCTTCGCGCAACTCTCCTCTAAAATAATTCCCTCTCCATTCTATTATCACTATAATAAGAATAAAAAATAAAAGTGTGATTAAATTCTTAAGATTGAAAATTCTAAGGACTGATCTCATAGGCCTTTATTATTTCTTGAACCAGCTCATGCCGAACCACATCGCTCCCTGAAAAATGGACAAATCTTATGCCTTTTATACTTCTTAGCAACCTCTGCGCCTGGATAAGACCTGACTCTTTGCCATCTGGCAGGTCGCTCTGGGTTATATCCCCTGTTATAACTGTCTTTGAATCAAAGCCCAACCTTGTCAGAAACATCTTCATCTGGTCTGTTGTGCTATTCTGCGCCTCATCTAAGATTATAAAAGCATCATTTAATGTCCTGCCTCTCATATATGCAAGGGGTGCTACTTCGATTATGCCGCGCTCAATAAATTTCTGGATGCTGTCTACCTCCATCATATCATAAAGGGCGTCGTATAGAGGCCGTAGATACGGGGTTACCTTTTCATAAAGGTCCCCTGGCAGATAGCCCAGGCTTTCTCCTGCCTCAACCGCAGGCCTTGTCAGAATAATTCGCGATACCTCTTTATTCTTTAAGGCATTTACAGCCATTGCCATTGCTAAATAGGTCTTTCCCGTGCCTGCAGGGCCAATAGCAAATACGATATCATACTTTCTTATAGCATCAACATATGCCTTTTGCCCTTCAGTCTTTGGAGTGACAAATTGCCTCCTTGAGGAAACCTCAATCCTGTCAAGATAGATTTTCTCTACATGAACGTCTTTTTTTTGCAACATGGCGCTTATAGAATATTTTATTTCATGCTTTCTAATGATGCCGCCGCCCTTGATTATTAAGAGGAGTTCTTCTATCAATCTAAATGCTTGCTCCACTTTCGGTTTCTGACCACTGATAGTCAGGTTCTCACCTCTGGCATGGACCTGCACAAAAAACCCCTCTTCAATGAGTTTCAGATTTTCATCGTATTTGCCGAAGAGCTGCCTTGCCTCTTCGTCGCTTGAAAACTTTATAGCCTTCTCCATTAATCCCTGGGTATCACAAGCTCCATACCCGGCCTGATCTTATTCGGGTCTTTAATCTTCTCTTTATTCGCCTCAAATAGCTTTTTCCACTTCCTCCAGTTTCCATAGACCTCTTTCTTTGCTGCAATCTTTTGTAAGGTATCGCCTTCCTGGACAATATATCTATCTATTAATTTCACTTCTTCTTTAGCGGGTTTTTCTTTTATAACAGGTCTGGCTCCTGTAATCCTTAAGCCTGGTTGATAGTAGGCCTCTGGTTTTAAAACCTTTGGTCTTGACTCCTTCTCTTCTGTAGGGGGTGCGGGCATCTCTTTTTGTATTTGTGGCGCACCTACAACATAGCCTCGATTGCCTGTAAGTTCGTTGTCTTTCCATTCGTATGAACCATGGGGAGGCAGCTCTATCTCAATGTTGAGCATATCCCGTGGAGGCTTTTCTTCTGGTTCGATTTTGGGCGGAGTCCCTGTTAAATACCCTCTATTGCCTTCTGTTGCCTGATCAACCCTTTCGTGCGTATAAGGAACAGTTCTCACTACGCATCCTGAAACAAAAAGCCAAAATCCTATCAACAATAAACAAGATACAAGTAACCCTTTCATAGCAAACCTCCCCGTTTAATTGCTAAATTGCTAAACTGTTATAACAATTTAGCAATTTGACAATTTAACAATTATTGTTTTTTCGTATATATCCCCAGCTCCCTCAACTGCCTTTCATCCACTTCAGATGGCGCATCTGTCAGGGGACATACTGCCTTCTGAGTCTTTGGAAAGGCAATGACATCCCTTATGGATTGACAACCTAACATTATTGAGACTAATCTATCAAGGCCGAATGCAATCCCGCCATGTGGCGGCGCGCCATAAGAAAAGGCCTCTAACAAAAAACCAAATCGTTTTTCTGCATCCTTTCTCGTCAGGCCTATTCGTTCAAATATCTTCTCCTGCAAATCTCTTCTGTGTATCCTGATGCTTCCGCTTGCAACCTCTGTTCCATTGACAACCAGGTCATACGCCCTGGCACGGACTTTCTCTGGCGAATCATTTATGTAAGATATATCCTTTTCTAAAGGCGAGGTAAATGGGTGGTGCTCCATATCCCATCTCTTCTCCTCTTCATTAAACCTAAAAAGCGGGAAATCTACTACCCACAAAAATTCAAAACTCTCACTTTTCTCCTTGTCTTTTCTGAGGTCAGGTTTGTCAGAATTAAATTTCGTCATTGCCTCCTGATATGAAATCCTTGGAAATGGCAGTGATAGATTAATATTGAGACTGATTTTAAAGATTTCTGAAACCAGGCGCTCCACTATATCAAAGATTTCATCTTCTTCTACAAAAGACAACTCCATATCCAACTGCGTAAATTCAGGCTGGCGGTCTGCGCGAAGGTCCTCGTCCCTGAAGCATCTCGCTATCTGAAAATATCTCTCAAGCCCACTTACCATCAGCAACTGTTTGAAGAGTTGAGGCGATTGGGGTAATGCATAAAACTTTCCCCAGTTCATCCGACTCGGAACCAGATAGTCACGCGCACCTTCAGGCGTAGATTTAGTAAGTATCGGGGTCTCAACCTCTATAAAACCCTCTCTATCTAAGAAATCCCTGATAGCCTTAAAGACACGGTGTCTCAAGATAAGATTATTCTGCATCAAAGGCCTTCTTAAGTCTAAAAATCTGTATTTTAGTCTTACCTCTTCTGATGCCTCAATAGAATCATCTATCTCAAAAGGAAGGGTATTGGATGTATTTATAATTTCAAGTTCGCTGGCTTGAACCTCAATCTCGCCAGTCTTTATCTTCGTATTCTCTGTTCCTTTAGGCCTCTTTTCAACCTTCCCTACAATCCTTATCACATATTCACTCCCCAAACTCTCAGCTTTTTTAACAATTTCGTTTCTTGAAAAAACAACCTGAGTCAGTCCTTTTCTATCTCTAATATCTATAAAGATAATCTTGCCGTGGTCACGCCTTTTATGGACCCAGCCTAAGAGCGTGACCTCTTTTCCGATGTCTTTAATAGTTAATTCGCCACAGGTATGTGTTCGTTTCATAGTATATTGAATCTCAAAAAAGGTTACATTTTTGACAGTGACAGAAATGTAAACTTTTTTATAGGAAGCCTTTGATTTTTTCTATTGCCTTGCTGAGCTCTACTTCTTCCTGCTCCCCTTTCTGCATATCCCTCAAAACCACCCTACCCTTCTTCAACTCCTCCTCGCCAAATATCACTACGAATCTTGCGCCCAATTTCTCTGCGCGCCTCATCTGAGACTTTAATGACCTCCCATCATAATCTATCTCAGAGACAAACCTCTCTTCTCTTAACCATTTCAAAAACCTGAAAGCCTCATTGTAAGAGCTTCTGGTTGCAGTTGCAATAAAGACATCTGATTTAATAGAGGTTGTTTTTTTCTCTCTTAATGCCTCATCAGTTGCAATGAGCAATCTCTCAATACCAAATGCAAAACCTATTGCAGGGGTGTCTTTTTTACCGCCCAGGTCTTTGACCAGATTATCATACCTGCCGCCTGCACCAATTGCATCCTTCGCACCTAAAGAATCGCTTGTGATCTCGAATACTGTCCTTGTATAGTAATCAAGACCCCTGGCCAGAAAACTATCCTCTATGAAATTGCAACCAATCTCTGAAAGGGAATCTTTTACTGCTTTATAATGCTGCTGGCAATCCAGACATATAACTTCTATAATAGGTGTGAGAGAATTGACTACTGCCCTGCATCTATTATTTTTGCAGTCAAATATTCGGAGTACGCTTCGCTCAATCCTCTTCTTACAATCAGGGCAAAGCTCTTCTATCCTCCCCTTTAGTTCTTTCTTATAAAAATCTGTTATATTGGGCTTGTCCTTTTTGCAGCCAAGGGAATTTATCTTAATTCTATAATCCTTTATTCCTGCTGATTTGAGATATTCTTCTGAAAGGGCGATTACCTCTGCATCAAGAAAAGGGCTATCTGAACCAATAGCCTCAACACCTAACTGATGGAACTGTCTCTGTCGTCCTGCCTGCGGCCTTTCTCCGCGAAACATAGCGCCTATATAAAAAAATTTTGAAAGACCTAAAGAGACACCTAAAATATTTTCAATATAGGCACGCACAACACCTGCTGTGGCCTCTGGCCGCAAGGCTATATCCCTTCCGCCTCTATCCTTAAAGACAAACATCTCTTTCTGGCCTATATCAGTGGTGGGTCCGACGCTTTTTATAAAGAGGGCGGCCTCTTCTATTATTGGCGTCCGTATCTCTTTATAACCGTATATGTTAAATAAATCCCGAGCTGTATCTTCAAGGAATCTCCAAAGAATAATCTCTTTAGAAAGGATATCCTTTGTGCCTCGCAAGGATTTAATCATTACTGCCCTAATACCTTTGCCTTCATAACCAGGCCTGACTTAAAGACTGCAACCTTTTTTGGTGCCACAGGAACCTCTTGTCCAGTCTTAGGATTCCTGCCCAATCTTGCCTTTCTGGATTTTACCTTAAAGACGCCGAAGTTTCTGAGCTCTACCCGCTCGCCCCTTGCCAGTGCCTCTGTAATAGCATCAAAAGTCTTCTGGACTATCTTCTTCACGTCGATCTGTTTCATGTCCAGCTCATTTGATATCTTTAAAACTATATCTTTTTTCGTCATCTTCTCCTCTCCTTTCGATTTCCTAACTATTTTTAATTACAGAAGTTAGTGTAACATCATAACTTCTGGTTGTCAATCGCAAAAACGCAATCGCAAAGACGCAAAAATCTTTGCGCTTTAGCGGTGTCGCCGCGAAATCGCAAAGAAATATTTTGCGCTTTTGCGATGAGCGTCTTTGCGGGTTTTTGCGATTTTGCGGTGTAAAAGAAGGTTTTTCAACGTTC
>JBBIOC010000100.1:3146-5881 GCA_037443585.1 Candidatus Omnitrophota bacterium | reverse complement strand
GCGCCTTTGCGCCCTGGATGGACTTTGAAAATAATTTACGCAGTAAAGGCGAAAGGCTGTGCTCGCTTGAAAACAATACCCCACTTTGCGAATTCGATATTTTAGGTTTCTCACTCCAGTATGAATTAAATTATGTAGATGTATTAAATATCTTAGATTTAGGTGGAGTGCCAATAAGGAGCAAAGAAAGAGACAACTCTCATCCGATTGTTATAGCAGGAGGGCCTTGCTCTTTTAATCCAGGGCCCATTTTAGATTTTATTGATGCATTTGTAATTGGAGAGGGCGAGGAGATTGTTTTGGAGATTGTAGAAATATTCAGGGGGTCAAGGGTCAAGGGTCAAGGGTCAAGGGATGCAGTCTTAAAAGAACTTTCTAAAATAGAAGGAATTTATGTTCCAGTCTTCAACCTTGAGCCTAGAGCCTTGAGCATTAAAAAGCGAATCATAAAAGAGTTAGACAACGCCTACTATCCAACAAAGATAATTGTCCCATACTTACAGATTGTCCATGATAGGATTGCAATAGAGATAATGCGGGGCTGTCCTTTTCTTTGCAAGTTCTGCCAGTCAACTCAAATCTTCAGGCCTGCCAGAGAGCGCTCTGTAGAAAACATTCTCAAACTCGCAGAGGAGTCTGTAAGGTATACTGGATACGAAGAGGTCTCCCTTGTTTCGCTCGCCACTGCAGATTATTCAAAATTAGAAGAGCTCATTTCAAAACTCAACGCGCTTTTTAAAGGTAAAGGTGTTCGGGTCTCACTTCCTTCTCTTAGGATAAACAGAAGTAAGAGCCGCATCCCATACAATCTGCCTGTAATAAAAAAATCAGGCCTGACATTTGCCCCTGAAGCAGGCTCAGAGGCCTTAAGATTCTCTTTAAATAAAAGGATACAGGATGAAGAGATTATAGAAGAGATAAATTTCGCTCTGGCCTCAGGCTGGCGAAAGGTCAAGCTCTATTTTATGATAGGCCTGCCAAAGGAAAAAGAGAGCGACCTGGAAGCTATACTTTCTTTGAGTTCGAATTTTAAAAATGCCACTCTCAGCATAAACCCCTTTATCCCAAAACCGCATACCCTCTTTGAAAGAGAAGCTATGGAGGAGATTGAGGTTCTGAAAGAAAAAAGGAATTTTCTTATTTCTCATTTAAAAACAAACTTTCGCAAGGCAAATCTAAGATTGGACTTTCACAATATCCAGATGAGCTGGGTTGAGGCAGTCTTGTCGCGTGGTGACAGAGCCCTCGGGGAGGTCATATATTCTTTATGGCAAAAGGGGGTTCGGTTTTGCGGCTGGAAGGAGCAGTTTAATTTTGATGTCTGGCAGGAGGCATTTTTTAAATACGGAATAGACCCACGTATTTATTTACAGAAGAAATCAGAGTCAGAGGAATTGAGCTGGAATTTTATTGATATGAGCAATATTTGACGTATATAGGAAAATATTGTATACTTGACTCTGGAAATTGAGAGGAGGCGAATATGTTTAAATTTTTTAAAAACCTATCCCTGATTCCAAAGGGCCTAAAGTACAAATTTATGATTGCATTTTCATTGATGTCAATTATACCGCTTCTTATCTGCGTCTACCTTGCCTCAAATTTTATCTTCCCTTATGTCAGGACCCTTTGGGACATAAGCGCAGTAATATTTGTAGGCCTTCTAATTGCGCTGCTTGGCCTGACACTGGCAAAGCAGCTCATTGACCCAGTTGTTAGAATTGCAGCCGATGCAAAGACCATCGCTGAAGGCAATATAGAACACAAGATTGAGGTCGCTCGCGAAGATGAGATTGGCCAGCTCGGAACTTCCTTGAACCTTTTGACAAGGAAGATAAAGGAGAATATGAATGAGTTGAAGAATTATGGGGAGAGGACAAAGGCTATAAATATCGAGATACATAAGAGGATACTTCTGCTCTCAGGCCTTTTGCAGATAGGCAATCTCATTTCTTCCTCGCAGGACCTTAAAACTATCTTAGACTTTATAACTGAGAAGGCATGCGAGGTGCTGGACAATAGCAAATCATTGCTTTTAGTCTTAACTCAGGATAAAGGGGCTTTCACAGCGGAATCCGTCTCTCATTCTGTTGCTGAAGAATTTAAGAATTTTAAGCTGAGCGCTTCGCAGCCACCAGCCAAAAATATATTGCTAAAGTCAGAGACCCTGATTGCAGATACAAAACACCCTTCCAAGGAAGGACTTGAGGTGTTGAAAAATTTGCTGGGTTTTGAAAATATTATTCTGGTGCCAATATTTTTGACAAACAGGGTCTATGGGATGCTAATAGTTGGAAATTCCACTGAGGATTTTTCATTTAGCGCTGATGATATAGAATTATTTCAGATATTTGCAAAACAGGTGCAGATTGCCCTGGAGAATGACCTGTTGATAAAGCGCGCTGAGGAACTCGAGATTAGAGATGAACTCACAGGACTATTTAATGAAAACTTCATCCGCGCGAGGCTTGAGGAGGAGATAAGGCGCTCTATTCTGTATCAGAGGCCGTGTTCATTTCTTCTTTTTAATGTTGATAACTTTCAGGACTATCGCACTAAAAATGGGGAGATTGAGTCAGAGACCGCTCTCAAAAGGATTGGCAGGATTTTGAATGAAGGTGTATCCGAGGTAGATAAGGTAGCCCGCTTTGGGGGCGATGAATTTGCAATCCTTCTTCCGGAGAAGAATAAGAAACAGGCGACCTTTATTGCTGACGAGATAAGGAAGAAGGTAG